>JANWWY010000009.1 GCA_025057455.1 Aquificaceae bacterium | reverse complement strand
ACAAGATGTGGACAAAAGACTTGACAGAATAGAGCAAGACATAAGAGAAATCCGTCAGCTCTTGTACAAAGTCTAAATAAGCTACGTTGGTAAAATATACAAATTCACTAGCCCATAAATTGAAGAGCTTTTAACATACGCTTGATAACTATTTCCTTTGGAAGCACATCGCACAGTATGTCCACACCTACGCCTTCTAACTCACCAGTCAGCACAGCTCTGAGTGCGTGCCATACATCTTTTGCCTTTAAACCAAGCTCCTTTTGTATCTCTTTTGCTATTGCCTTTACCTTCTCACCGCTTAGCTCAACCTCCTGAACCTTTTGCAAAAAGGACTCTATTACAGCCCTTGAGGTTTCATTCTCCAAGACAGAAATAGCCTCTTCTGAATATGAAATTTCCTCCGCAAAGAAAGGTTTTAGCCTTTCTACTCCATCCTTTAGAGTGTCAAAGGAATCTCTGGTCTTTTCCAAAACTCTTTTCACATAATCTCTGTCCACCTTGTAGCCTGCACTTTCAAGAAAGGGCATAAACTCATCCACAAGACGCTCAAGGCTTACAACTTCTCTAATGTAAACTCCGTTCATCCATCTTAGCTTTTCCTTGTTGAAGACTGCGGGTGATGAGTTTATGTCTTCCAGCCTGAATATGCTAATGAGCTCTTCCTTCGAAAGAATCTCTCTACCTTCCTCCGGTGGACTCCAGCCAAGTAAACACAGATAATTAAACAGTGCCTCTGGTATGTAGCCTTCTTCTCTGTAGTTCCTTACCGATACCGCACCATGTCTCTTAGAAAGCTTGCTTCTGTCTTCACCGAGTATAACCGGCAGATGTGCAAACTTTGGCACTTGGAAGTTAAGAGCTTCGTATATGAGTATCTGCTTTGGTGTGTTTGGTATGTGGTCCTCTCCCCTAATCACGTGGGTAACACCCATCAAGGCATCGTCCACGACAACAACAAAGTTATAGGTAGGTGTGCCATCGCTCCTGACTATGACAAAGTCCCCAAAATCGTCAACGTTTATGGCTATGTGACCTTTTATAAGGTCTTCAAAGACTACGACCCTTCCCTCTGGCACTTTAAAGCGTATGGTATAAGGCTTCCCATCTTCTTTAAAGCTTTCCACTTCCTCTCTCGTCAAGACTCTACACTTCCCAGAATATCTATAAGGCACTCCCTTTTCCTCTGCCTTTTTCCTCTCCTCCTCGAGCTCTTCTACAGTGCAAAAACATGGATAAGCGTGACCACTCTCTACAAGCCTCTGAGCGTATTCTCTATAGATGTCAAACCTCTCGGACTGTCTGTAAAACTCATCCCAATCTAAACCTAACCACTTTAGGTCTTCTATTAGCATGTTTTCAAACTCTTTTGTGGACCTTTCCCTGTCTGTATCTTCAATCCTTAGGATAAACTTTCCTCCGTAGTGCCTTGCAAAAAGGTAGCTAAATATTGCAGTTCTTGCGTTTCCTAAGTGTAAGTATCCTGTTGGACTGGGGGCAAAGCGCGAAATAACCATTGTCTATATTATATCTGTCTTTTCTTGCTCCACATGCCTTTTTTCTTTCTATCTTCAAAAGTAAGCTGGACAGTGTGCAAGCTAAGCTCTTGCAAGACTCTTACTTTTTCTTTTTCCGCATTTTGCAATCTTTTCTGAGCATACTCTATATACTCTTGAGAAATGTCTATGCCTATGTACTGCTTTCCAAGAAGAAGAGCGGAAACTAAGGTAGTCCCCGTTCCACAAAAGGGGTCTATGACTACTCCTGGTCTGTCTTCAAGAATTGAATGTATTATTCTGGTTGGGAGCTCTATGGGAAATACCGCAGGGTGGTCTTTGTGACCACTTTATGGTCTTATTTCCCACACAGAAGTTAACTTTGCATGCTCAGGTTTTAGCTCTTGGGGTTTTCCCTTGACAAGCCAGTATATGCGTTCCTCTACTTGCCAAAATCTCCAGCCTCTTATGTTGCCCGCTATTTTCCTGTGCCATATTATCTCCTGCCATATAGTCCATTTACTCTTAGAGAGCCACTCCAGTGGGTGTATCATCCTACCGTTTTCGTATCTTACTCTGTGGTTGTAGAAAAAGCTTCCTCCCTCCTTGATAACTCTGTAAAGCTCGTCAAGCACATCCACTTGCCACTTTTGGTAGTCTTCTTCTTCCATCCTATCGCTTACACCTTTGTAGATAACCTTAGGGACGAGCCAGCCTCCGTGCTTTTCCTTTTTGTTGTAGGGGGCGAAGTTATTCCAAGGTCAATGGACGAAGATGGCAATTTTGAAAGAACATCAAGGACATCACCGCATATTACCCTGTTGAGAAATTCATCTAAACTTTTCATGATTGTGAAAGGTGTTTTTCAAGGAACTTGTATAGGTCTTTTGCTATGTATTCTCTATAATCCTCTATGTTTTCGTATGCATAGACTACTTTCAGAGTGCGACAATCTCTGTAATCCCTGAAGCTAAAAGATGCACTGCGTAAATATTCACCCCTTCTCCTTCTCATTTCTTCACCAAATCTCCTCTTTAATAGATTTTCCATCTTGCTCTTTATACATTCAAAAGTAAAGGCAATAATATACAACAGCTTGCCATTGACGTAACCGCAAGCTAAGACTGTAGGGTTGTTTCTTATGTCCTCTTCAAGTCTTTCAGGTGTATAGTCATTAAAGCTTCCACCTCCATCTAGTTTATCTTTTTTCTTTTGAGTATTTTTAGGCTTTACCTCGCAGTATTCTACCTTGCCAGTATCAGCCACCTGTCTGTATCCGTTGTAGCCTAATTTTTCCTGTAAGGGCTCGTAGCCTGCGAGATATACTGCAACCAGTTCTCTCAGTTTTGAAGAGTTTTTGTCGTTGAAGTATATAGTCAACAAATCCACTAACAAGCCTATCAGCGTGGGTTTTGAAAGCCCGTTGAGAAACTTCAACAGTCTTCCTTCATCTTTGGTAGCGTACAGAATTATAGCTTCTTTGAGGTTTTAATATTATAGTAATCACACCAATCTCTGATGGGGCATTCCCAACATCTGGGTTTTACCGGCTTACATATGGTTTGACCAAAGGCAACGAGAAGGCGGTTGTAGTCTCTCCACTCCTCTGGGGGCAAGACTTCCATTAGTGCCATCTCTGTTTCTTGTGGTGTTTTTGTCCTAACAAGACCCCATCTGTTGCTTATACGATGGACATGAACATCTACTGCTATGGCTGGCTTTCCAAAGCCTTCCGCAAGGACTATGTTGGCAACCTTTCTACCTACACCTTTTAGCTTTAGTAGGTCTTCCAGCCTATCTGGCACGTTACCACCAAAATCTTCCACGATTTGTCTTGCTAATTCTTTTAGCTGTCTTGCCTTGCTCCTGTAAAAGCCTACGGGGTATATGAGCTTTTGGAGCTCTTCAAGCTCCATCTGTAGAATATCCGTAGGTGATTTTACCCTTTTCAAAAACCTCTCGCACACTTGGGCTGTAGTTTCGTCCTTAGTCCTCGTAGAAAGAAGGGCACACAGTAGGGCACTTAGAGGGTCTCTTCTCTTTTGGGCTATGAGCTTTACTATAGGTGCATGCCACTTGGGATACTCTTCTCTCATTATCTGTAGAACTTGTTTTAGGTCTTCTCTTTTCATAGCTTAAGCCTTGTTATAACACCAATTGCTATAAGGTG
This sequence comes from Aquificaceae bacterium, assembly GCA_025057455.1. GTDB lineage: Bacteria > Aquificota > Aquificia > Aquificales > Aquificaceae > Pampinifervens. The sequence goes on along the minus strand of JANWWY010000009.1, from coordinate 40,053 downwards.
AAGAGCTAGGGAATACAAAACGAGAATTTCTTTGGAGGTTTCATACAGAATGCCCATAAGCACACCACCCAAAAAGGCAGAAAGACCAAAGAAGAAATGGAAAAGCCCGTAAGCTCTTCCCCTTGAACTTTCAGAAGACAGCCTTGCTACGCCAGAACGCATAATAGACTCTTGAACGCCAAGGCTAATGCCCCAAAGCACCATCGCCAAAATAGGCTGGTCAAACATAAACAGAAAAAGAGGAGAAAGCATACCAAAGATAAGACCTACAGAAAGAGCCAAAAAGCCGATTCTATCGTAGAGGATACCAAAGATTAGAGCGGAAAGAGCATCCACACCCATGGCTAAGGCAAAGAGCAAAGCCACCTTCCACTCTTCCAAGTGTTGGTGCTGTGAAAAATGAAAGCCTACAAGAGGAAACTGCAAAAAACTAAAAGATACAAGGCAAGAAGCAAAAAGATAAAAATAGAGGTTTTTGTTAACATTTGTGGTTTGCATCCTCTCTTTATCTTTATCCGGTATGTATCCGTAATGTTTCCTTGCCAGAAAGAGCAAAAGAAGAGCCAAGGAGGCTGGGACAAAAAGGGAAAGGAAGGCAGTTTTATAACCAAGACCCATAAAAAGCATAAGGCCCACAAACATTGGACCAAGAACCGCCCCCACTTGGTCTAAAAACTCGTGAATGCCAAAGCCTTTACCATGACCCACAAAAGCGGTAGCCCTTGAGAGCAAAACATCCCTCGTGGGAGTTCTCAAACCTTTGCCAAACCTCTCAAGAAAAACCAAAAAACCCGCCAACTGCCAACCCTTTACAAAACCCAGCAACGGCACGGAAAAAAGGTTAAGGGCATAGCCCAAGAGAGTAATGCCCCAGAAACTTTTAAACCTGTCAGACACAAACCCAGAAAAAAGCCTTGTCCAGTATCCTGCAAGCTCGGAAAGTCCAGATATGATGCTTATTAGCAGTGCACTGGCACCCAAGTGCGCAAGATAAGGACCTATAATACCTTTGGCACCCTCGTAAGTAAAATCAGCCAGAAGGCTCACAAGCCCCATGAGGAAAATGAACCTGTAAGCCCTGTTTTTATCCAACATCAACACTCTCCACTTCACCCAATATACAAATCTCTGGCATGTGTTTTTTTATGTTTTCTAAGAGAGGAAAGAGTTCTCCAAAGGTGTCTGGCGTTGCTATAAGGTAGACCTCCTCAGAGCTTTTTTCCTTGGTTCTGACCACCGCCTTTCTACCAGAGCCGTCCACAAGGGCGGTAAAGATACCTATCTTCTCTTTAGGAACTCTTACCAGAAGAACCCTTGCCTTTACCTCTTTTTTCATGACTTATTATCTTAGCCCCGAATATGTCCTTTACCTTTTCCGCAAAGGGTGGCAATCCGCCTTCTTCCTTACTTTCCTCTATGACAAACTCTATTCTTGGGTCTATTGCCTTAATCCTGTTCCTATCTTCCGGGGATATGTCCCCTTCCTTTATGTAAAAGATTATCCTGTTCTCGCTTACTTCGTATTTTGACCTTTTTAGAGCTTCCAGCGTCAAAGTTTCAATTTTGTTCTCAAGGAGCTTTATAGGGTCTTCCCTATTTTCCTCCCTTTGCTCTTGAGCGGAACTCACCTTCTGAGAAAGACCCATTTTATAGAGCTCTGTTAATGGCACTATTTCCTTTATTATCTGCGTTTTTATGATGGCAAGCTCAAAGGCGCGAAGCAGGTCTCTGCTTCTTGCATCTAACCTTACCATGTTTACAACCTTTTCCAGATACAGGAGTGCGTTAAGGGGCACTTTATCCAAACTCCTGTGGAAGTCTTCTACCCTTATAACACTCTCTGGCTCTTTTAGACTTCTGTAGAGCAATGTTGCTCTTATCTCTTCTTCAAGAAGGTCTAAGAACCTTGAAAGGTTATAGCCTTTTTGACTAATCTCCGTGATAAACTTGAGGGCATCGTCCACTTGTGAATTGAGTAGCATGAGGAGAAACTCCCTTACCCTTTCCTGAGACACTATACCAAGAAACTCTTGCACCAACTGAACGGTTACCTTTCCTTCTCCGTAGGTGCTTGTCTGGTCAAGCAGTGAAACCGCATCCCTCATACCCCCGTCGCTCAGCTTCGCCAAAAGGTAGAGGGCTTTTTCCTCACAGCTAAGTCCTTCATTCTGGCATATCCTTTTGAGATTTTCCACAATATGGTCTTCCTTTATCTTGGAAAATACGAGTCTTTGGCACCTTGAGAGTATTGTGGGCATTATTTTTTCGTATTCTGTTGTGCAGAGGATAAATATGGTTCTTGGTGGAGGTTCTTCAAGGGTCTTCAGCAGTGCGTTGAAGGCTTCTTTAGTAAGCATGTGGGCTTCGTCAAGTATGTATACCTTGTACTTTCCCTTTAAGGGTGCGTAGGAGACTGCATCCCTTATTGACCTTATGTCATCTATGCCCCTGTTGGAAGCGGCATCTATCTCTATGAGGTCTGGGAAGTATCCTCTATCTATGGCAAGGCAGTTTTCGCATACACCGCAGGGTTCTCCCTCCTTGGGCTGAAGGCAATTTATGGCTTTAGTCAGAATTCTTGCGACGGTGGTCTTTCCTGTCCCACGGGGACCTGCAAAGAGGTAGGCATGAGAAAGCTTTTCTAACCTTACTGCGTTCCTAAGCACGCGGACTGGGGTGTCCTGTCCAAACACCTCGGAAAAGGTTTTTGGTCTATACTTCCTGGCAAAAGGGATGTACATTTCTTAAATAGTATAATGCTTATTGCAAAACTTTACTCTGTTGTTATCTTTATCTTATAAGAGAGGTGTGAGCGATGTTTGAAAAGTTTACGGAAAAGGCAAGACAAGTAATCCTCCAAGCAAGGGAGGAAGCTATAGAGTTAGGTCATACTTACCTTGGCAGTGAGCACATACTGCTGTCCCTTATAAAGGAAGATGACCTACCCACTTTGGTGCTTTCCCGCTTTGGTCTTACTCAAGAAAAGGTCCGCAAGGCCGTAATGGGACAGATAACTCGCGGTAGTCATTCGGGTGAAATACTCTTTGCTCCGGATGCCAAAAGGGTGTTAGAGTTTGCGGTAGAAGAGGCAAGAATCCTCCACCACCAATTTGTAGGACCCGAGCATCTTCTTATAGGTGTCGTCAGAGAAAAGACAGGTCTGGGAGGCAGGATACTCAGAGGTTTTGGGCTTGACGAGTACTCCGTAAGAAGGGAGGTTCTTCAGATACTGGGTGAGCTTCCACCACAAGAAACCACCAAGTATGCACCCACTCCCAACCTTGATAGGTTCTCCAGAGACCTTACTCAGATGGCAAGGGAGGGCAAACTTGACCCGGTAATCGGAAGGGAAAAGGAGATAGAAAGGGTTATACAAATATTGGTAAGGCGTAGGAAAAACAACCCAGTGCTTCTGGGTGACCCAGGTGTGGGCAAGACCGCCATAGTGGAAGGTTTGGCTCAGAGGATAGCCAACAGGCAGGTGCCAGACCCTCTACTAAACAAAAGGGTTGTTGCCTTAGACCTCGCCGCTCTGGTGGCTGGCACAAAGTACAGGGGACAATTTGAAGAAAGGCTAAAGAACATTCTCAAGGAGCTTGAAAAGGCTCCCAACGTAATCCTGTTTATAGATGAAATACACACTCTCGTGGGTGCTGGTTCCGCAGAAGGCTCAATAGACGCCAGCAACATGTTAAAACCTGCCTTGGCAAGGGGTGAAATACAAGTTATAGGTGCTACAACCCTCGATGAGTACAGAAAATACATAGAAAAGGATGGAGCTCTTGAAAGAAGGTTTCAACCTATAATCGTAGAACAGCCTTCTCAAGAAGACACTATAAGGATACTTTATGGTTTAAAGTCCAAGTTTGAAGAGTTTCACAATGTGGAATATTTGCCGGAGGCTATAGAAAAGTCCGTCTTTCTTTCAGAAAGGTACATTACCGAAAGGAATCTACCCGACAAGGCTATAGACGTTTTGGACGAGGCTGGTTCGTTGGTAAAGCTAAGAGCATACCAGCTACCGCCAGAATTAAAGGAGCTTGAAGATAAGATAAAGGAGATAGAACGTCTGAAGGAGGAAGCCGCCAACGAACAGGACTACGAGAAGGCAGCAAGGCATAGAGACGAGGAGCTAAGACTAAGGGCAAAGCTTGAAAACTTAAAGGCAAAGTGGAAGCAGGAAATGACCGCCAACAGACCAAAGGTCACAGAGGAAGACGTAGCGGAGGTAGTAGCAAGGTGGACTGGCATACCTGTCAAGAGAATACACGAAAGCGACATGGAGAAGCTTCTTCACATAGAAGAAGAGCTACACAGGAGAGTAATAGGGCAGGATGATGCCATAAAATCCATAGCAAGAGCCATAAGAAGGTCTAGGGTTGGACTAAAAGGTAGACACAGACCCATAGGTGTATTCCTATTCCTTGGACCAACGGGTGTTGGTAAAACGGAAACCGCGAAGGCTCTCGCAGAATACCTCTTCGGTTCAGAGGATGCACTTATTAGGTTTGATATGTCTGAGTACATGGAAAAGCACACGGTATCAAGGCTTGTGGGTGCACCCCCTGGATATGTGGGCTACGAAGAAGGTGGTCAGCTTACGGAAAAGGTGCGCAGAAGACCCTACTCTGTTTTGCTCTTTGACGAAATAGAAAAGGCTCACCCTGACGTGTTTAACATATTCTTGCAGATATTCGACGACGGTAGGCTTACCGATGCCATGGGCAGGACTGTAGATTTTTCCAACACCATAATCATCATGACCTCCAACCTTGGAGCTAGGCTAATAGCTCATGGGTCTCAAATGGGCTTTGAGAAGAAGTTTGGCATGATAGACTATCAGCAGATGAAGAAAAATGTTATGGACCAGGTGAAGAAAACCTTCAGTCCGGAGTTCCTCAACAGGCTTGACGAGATAATAGTTTACAGACCTCTCGAAAAAGAGGATGTGGTTAAAATACTTGACCTTCAAATCCAGCAGGTAAACAAGAGCTTAGAGGAGTGGAACATAAAGGTAAAACTTCACAAAAGCTTCGTGGACTGGATAATAGAAAGGGAATACAAACCCGAATACGGAGCTAGGAGCTTAAAGAGAGCTCTCCAACATCATGTAGAGGACCTATTGGCGGAAGAGCTCCTAAAGGGAACTTTGGCGGACACAGAAGTGGTGGAAATAAGGGTAAAGGAAGACAAGCCCTACATAAAACCCATAAAGAAAAGGGAAAAGTTAGAAGCAATCTTTAACCAGTGATTAATTCCGCTGGGTTTTCCAGAGCAAAAACTCTGGAGAGCCCCCCTCTTCCACTTACGCCTATTACCCTGTCCGCAAAGCTTGCCAACACTTCTCTAAGTGTCACTACAATGAACTGTGCACCTTTTGACCTTTCCTTTATTAGCTCCCCCACTCTTCTGGCGTTTGCTTCATCTAAGTGAGCATCCACCTCATCGAAGTAGTAAAAGGGTGAAGGTTTATAATCTTGAATGGCAAATATAAGGGAAAGGGCTGCCAGCGTTTTCTCCCCTCCCGATATAGCCTCAAGGTACTGCACCTCTTTACCCCTTGGTTTTACTACAAGGTTAATCCCTCCAGAGAATGGGTCTTCCTCTTTTTCCAGCATCATGTAAGCCTTACCACCAGGAGATAGTTCTGCGAAGATATTTTTGAGGTTTCTGTTTACCGCTTGGAAAGTTTCCATAAATGCCTTGAGTTTTTTTGTTTCTAACTCCTCTATAAGTTCCTTTATGGATTGCTTTTCTTCTTTGAGTTTTTTGTACCTCTCTTGGTAGTCCTTGTATCTATCCTCATATTCCTTGTACTCTTCTTCAGCTTTAAAATTCACGCTACCTATGGATGATATATCCCTCAATACCCTTGAGAGCTCCTCTTTTAGCTTTCCCATACCCTCCTTTACTTCAATTAGTTCACCCTCGTAACCCAAATTTCTTAATTTCTCCACACCCTCCTTAAACCTCTCTTCCATTTTTGTCCTTTCTATGCTCAGACGATGGATATCTTCTTTTAGGTTTTCTTCCTGAAGCTTTAATCTACCCAGTTCAGACTGCAGTTTTCTGTGTTCTTCTTCCAATTCATCCTTTTTCTTGTATAGCTCATAAGCCTGTAGGTTTAGGCTCTGAAGTTCCTTTTCCAAAGATTCTCTCTGTCTATGCAATTCCTCTTTCTGAGTTACCAAGGATTCTATTTCCTGCTGAAGGCTGTCCATGAAAGCCAACTTCCTTCCTATTTCCCTTTGAAGGTTTTCCCTTTCGTGCTGTAGCTCCTTTAGACTCAGTTGCTTTTTGTGTATGGAATCTTTTAGCTTTTCAAGCTTTTGACGCGTAATTTCGTGTTGGCTTCTTAGCCCTTCTACACCCGATTCCTTGTAGTGGGCTAAGGCAGACTGCCTCTTTATGAGTAGGTTTTCTCTCTTCTCTTCAAGGTATTTAATTTCTTCTCTGATTGCCAGTATTCTTTCCTTTGTTTTTTCCTTCTCTTCTTCCAAAACTCTTAAATAATCCATGGCTTTTTGTAGTTTTAACTCTATTTCCTTAAGTCTTTCAATACCAGACCTGTCCTTTTCTTCAACTTCTTCTATTCTCCTCCGTAGTATGGCCAGCACGCCCTCCTTCTCAACGAGCTCGTCTCTCAAAACTTTTAGGAGTTTTTCCTCCCTTTCTTCCTCCTCCTTTAGCCTTTCATGCAACTTAGTAAGCCTTTGCAACTCTTCCATGTAAAAGGCTCTACCAAGTTCCCCTTTTTCTTCGTTGTATCCACCGCTTATTACCCCACTCCTTTCAAAAATTTCACCTTCTAAAGTCACTATTCTGTATGCACCCACTCCTAAGTTCTTAGCGGTTTCAAAGCTGTCCACAAGCAAAGTATCCCCAAAAACAAACTTTACCGCCTTTTCGAACCTACCATCGTAATCTAAGAGGTTTACCACGTAGTCTATTACACCTTTCATGCGTGGCAGGCTCTGAGGGAGCTTCACATCCTTTATTCTGTTTAGAGGAATAAAATTAAGCCTGCCCCAACGCATTTCTCTCAACCTTTCTAGGCACCTTCTTGCAACTTCTTCGTCCTGGACCACCACGTAAGAGAGCCTCCCACCACCAGCGGATTCCACAGCCCTAAGATATTCCAAATCCTTTACCCTTATAAGGTTGGACACTCTACCATATACACCCTGTATGCCATCAAAGGGGAGCTCTTCCGAAGGCAAACTCTGAAGCCTGCCCTTAATCATGGATATTTCCTTGAGAACCTCTTCCCTTTCCTGTCTTAGCTTTTTTATCCTCTCTTCTATCCTCTGGTACTCTTCCCTTTTCTGTTTTATGGACCTTTCCTCATCCCTTAGCATATTTTGATAATTCTCTCTCTTCAAAATGGACTCACCCATGCTGGCTTTAATTCTTTTCTCTTCTTCCTTGAGTCTTTCTATGTCTTCGTTGACTCTTTCCCTCTTTATGTCAAATTCTTTTACCTTGACTTCCAAATCTGAGAGATTCTTTCTGTTTTTTTCAAGCGTAGAAGTTATCTCTTTGAGCTTTTCTTCCACCCTTTCCATCTCCTCCATAGACACTTTTAACTTTTCTTCTCTCTCCTTTATGCTATTCCATAAAATCTGGGTAGATTCCTCAAGGGATAGAAGTTCCACTTCCTCTTGCTGTATAAGACTTAGTAGGTCTTTCTCCTCTTCTGTCAGGAGTTCTCTTTGATTTTGAAGGGATTTTATCTGCTCTTGAGTAGAGTACGTTTCTCCTTTTAGTTCTTCAATCCTTGAAGCGAAGCTCTGCATACTCTGGGTTATGTTTTCTATAGCTTGGGACAATCTGCCCACCCTTTCCCTAAAGGGTAGCAGGTTTTCGCTGACCCTTTTCAATTCTTCTTCTAAAATTTTATAGTGAGCTTCATAGGCTTGTAGGTTTTCCCTTAAGCTTTGAAGTTTACTTTCCCTTTGCCTAATGTTTTCTTCTAACGTATCTAAGGATTTTTTTATTTCGTAGGTTACTTTTAAGTTTAGCTTTATCTCGCAGTTTCTTCTTTCCTCTTCCAGTCTTTTGTAAAGCTCAAGACGCTTTAGCTCCTCCTGGAGTTTTTCCATCTGAACTTCCATCTCATCCATCAATAGCCTAAGCTCCCTTATCTTGAGTTCAACCTCACCAAGGTCTGCCAGAGCCTTTTGTTTTTTTTCCTCGTACTCTTCTATGCCTGCTATTTCTTCTATAAGTTTCCTCCTTTCAACGGACGTCATCTTCAGAAACCTAACTATGTCACCCTGTAGGACCACATTGTAAGCGTTTTCATATATGCCAGCCTTTGAGAGAAAATCCGTAAGGTCTCTTTCTCTGACCACCGCACCGTTTATACGAAAGACACTCCTTCCATCTCTGTAAACCTTTCTGGATATCACTATGTCTTCTTCTTGTATTGGGAAAAGTCCATAGTTTTTAAAACACACTTCTACGTAAGCATAGTCAGCCCTTTCAGAATCTCTACTGTAGATAAGGTATGAAAGGTTTTTGGCTCTGAGGGTTTTGGCGGTGGCTATGCCCAGAGCAAAGGATATACCATCCCCTATGTTGGACTTGCCCGCACCATTGGGGCCCACAACAGCTATAAAACCCTGCCCAAGTGGAACTTCCACTTTCTCCTTCCCATAAGATTTGAACCCCTCTAAGGTTATTTTTTCTATCCAAGCTTTCACAGAATAATAGTATATAGTTAAAAATCAACCTACGTGACACTTTAGGATATTTCTTCCAGCTTGATTTTTATCTTTTATCTAATGTAATGTATAATGTTTAAATAGAAGGATGGAGGAGGAAAATATGAAAAAGTTATTAATAGCTCCCGTAGTGTTCTTTGCTTTCTCTTGTTCCTCTACCGTTGTGAACCTACACAAGAGCCCGAAGGATGGACCAACCATTACCATCTTGCCCTTTGAAAACAATACTGAAACTCCACTCGCTGGTTTGCGGGTAGCATCCATAACGGAAGGGGTTGCTTCCTCAAAGGGATACAATCTAAAAAGGGTCGCATTCACCTATCAGCAGAAAGAATACAGCGCAGAAGAGATAAACAGACTCATTAGAGACCTACAAGACAAGGGTGTAGATTACGCCATAACAGGTTCTGTTAACGAGTTTAGGTATAAGGCAGGCATAGATGGCGAACCGGCGGTTAGCATAACCCTTAAGGTTTATTCTGTAAAGGATAATAGGATAGTATATACCGCTACAGCCTCCAAGAGTGGATGGTATTATCAGTCCGTATCCACGCTAACACAAAAACTGATAAACAAAATACTGCCCGATGTTTTCCCTAGGTAATATAATAAGACAGAGACTTACAGGATTTGGGAAGGATGAGTATTTTAGGAGGGGAACAAACTTAAAGATTGTATTAGTAGAAGTTACCATATTTCTTGTTTTGGTTTATGCTATAGGCTTTTTCTTAAACAAGGAAGACCCACTATTTATGAATAACAGACACTCAATAGCAATTCATCTACTCCCCCTTGCCGTCCTTACTCTATACTATGGTTTCATCGTTGGGACAATATACACTGCGCTTTTTACTGCTATACAATACTTTATTTACAATAGGTTAGAAGGCTCTTATCTGTTATACCTTTTCTTGTTTTTACTCATTTTTTCAGAATTTCACTTTTACTGGAACAGAATACTACAGCAAAACCAGGAAAGAGTGGAATATATAAGTGATAAGCTCAGAGGAATTGCTAAATCTTTGTATGTTTTAAAGCTTTCTCATGATAGGCTGGAAAGTTATCACATAAGCAGACCTATCAGCATTAGAGGTTTTCTTGAAGATGTAAAACGCGACATACTAAGCGGTATTACATTGGAAGAGGCTCTAAAAAGGACATTCACATTGGTTTCTAATCTGTATGCAATAGAAAAGGCTGGTCTGTATGAATTTAGAGATGGAAAGTTTGTAAATCTTGTAAGCGTAGGCGGTATGGGAGAGCTTAATACAAAAGACAAACTCGTGGAATACGCCCTTGAGCATGGCGAAGCAGTATACATACCAGCTTCAGCGGTAGATGGCTTAACCACTTACCTTTGTTTCATTCCTATACACTTTGAGGAAAGTTTAAAATACGCAGTGGTTATAGAAAGGATGCCTTTTATGAACTTAAACAAAGATAACATACTTTCCATAAGCATGCTACTTTATTACATTCTATGGGATTACTATGAGTTGGAAGCCATTAGAGATATACACAAAAAGTTTGAAGATGTAGATGTGGAAACAATAAAAGAAATAGCTAAGTGCGCCCAGCTTAAAAAACGGTATGATGTGGACTCTAGTTTGGTTGTTTTTAACTTTGATAGTTGGGATGAGAGTATTTACTATCTTTTCTCTGATAACGCAAGGGGTTTAGACTATGTATCCAAATACGGTGACAGGTCTATGCTTGTCCTTTTACCCTTAACCAACTTAAGTGGTGCATACAGCTTTATAAAGAGGATGGAAAATGTGGTTAGAGAATTTAAAGGCGCCAACTACGCTCAACTTGGGATTAGCCATCAGACCTATCCTGTAGAGGATGCTGAGGATATTCTATCAAAGCTGACACAAAGGGAAGTTAAGGTTTAAAAGGGTTCCAGTATATTCTTTACTTTAGAATTTAGAAGTTTATTCTGTAGTTAATAAATAGTTCCACGTAGGAACCTCCCGTAGTACGAAAGTTATAAAAGTTTCTCATGCCAGCAGAAAGCACATCTTTCCCTCTTAATCTTCCAGATAACCCCAAGGAAATCCCGTATCCAAAGCCAGCGTCTGTATTGTAGTATATTTCAGTATCTAAGAAGGGCAAAATTGGTCTACTTATCATTTCCTTTATATTGACTCCAAAGTTAAAACCCAAACCTATAGTAATGCTGTCCTTAGGGAGCACTCTTGGATTTTCATAGGTGTAAAGATTGAGTACTTTGTGGCTCTTCTTGTCATTCTCTTCGTAGGACCAGAAGGAGGTGTACAATCTGAAGGTGTAATCTGGGTATGCGTATTTTAGCTTGTAAAATATGTCCGCATATCCAATTAGCCCACTGCCGATATACTTCATATCCTGGGACTTAAACAGGCTATATTCAAGGCTGGAGCTGGACCCAATCCTTGGAGTTATTGATTTAAAGGCACTCAAGGAAATACCATCCTTAAGCAGACCAACATAAGCAATCAAATTTTCTGTGGTAGTTTTGTTGTAATAAAGGGATAGGTTTAAGCTGTTTATTCTGAAAAGTCTTCTGGAGAGGTTAAACTCTAAACCTGCAAAGCTATCAAGACCCTTCCCAAAATTGATACCAATCTGGTAATAACCATTGGAGGTAAGCCTTTTCAAATTCAACCTATTGTAGTGAATTCTGTAGGGTAAGTTTTTGTAGCCTGGGTTGCGGGAGGAAAGGAGAAATCCTCCCTCTCCGCTGTACAAAAGATACCACTTTTCATCGAGAGGGAAGGTAAAGGAGACATCGTAGGTAATGTACTCCGTTTTTTCAAGCTTTCTATACGCTGTACCTACCTGAAGTTTGTTTGCGTATTCGTAAGTAAGCTGTCTAAGCTGTTCGTAAACAAGAGCATCCTCTGGGTTCTTCTCAAGGCTCTGCTGTGCATGCTCCATGGCTTTTTGCATCGCTCCTAATCTTCTGTAGGCTTCCACTACATCCCTGTAAGGCAGTGCATCAGCCATCTCCTCCAAGAGCTTGCTTAACTGCTCCCTGTCGTTGTTTCTCAATGCTAAGCTTAGTTCCATCCATGGTTTTAGTGTTTCCTTTCTAATGTTCCTGAGGTACTCCGCCCTTTCGTAGAAGGAGTTCACGAAAATATAAGAAAGATATATATCAAGCCATACTTCCGCTTCTATGTTCTCTTCTCCTACTTTTGATAGCTCTTGAAAGATTATCGCCGGCAAGATACCCACGCCACTCGTAAGTAATATTCTTGTTTTTTGAGTGTCTTGATTAATCTCTTCTTGTTGAGAGAGCTCTCTTACCAAGTTTGACCTTATAAAGTTTGATTCCTCTTCTCTGCCAAGCGTATACAAGGCAAAGGAATATATTAGTAGGTCATCCCTATCCTTTTCATCAATCATGTCCATGAGGTTTTTAGCTTTCTGTCCTTCTTGAAAGGCAAGGTACAAAAGTGCAAATTCTCTGGGTAGTTGTTTTTCTTCTTCCTTAAAGTTTTTAAGAATGTATTTTGATAGTTTTGTGTCATTAAAACTAACTGCAAGATATATACTGTTAGACAGTATCTGTTTAGATTTTCTCTCCTTTAGCGCCCACAAGATTAGGTTCCTTGCTTCTTTTTGCTTTTTGGACATATAGAGAGCTTTTGCATACACGGAAAGGAGGTAGGGATTATCCAATAACCTCTTCCTATCGTATGCCTCAAAGGCATCTATAACACTTTGCCATCTTCTGAGAGCGCTTAATCCTTCAGTCCATATTGTAAAAAGGTATTCATCCTTACTTTTTTCGTATCCTCTTCTTGCGTAACCTACAGCTTTTTCAAAATCTTTCCTCGTTGAATAATAAAAATAAAGTCTTACATATTCCTCATCCTCAGCCTTTCCCATCCTGTCTAAAACTTCCGCAGCAATTGCAGATGTTTCAACATCCTTCATTAACCATGCTAGGGATGAGAGCCTTTTATAGTAAGATACTAATAATTCTGTAGGTTGTCCCTCTAACTTGTTGAGATACCTCTTAAGAAGGCTATAGTTTTCTTTCAGCTTCCTCTGGGAATTAAGTATATCAGAGTAAAGCATAAGTTCTGATAAGTTTAAAGGTCTTAAATATTCAAGCTCTTTCATGTAGTGTTCCGCTTTAGTATATTCTCCGTATCTAAAATTAGCCAATGCCAGGTAGTGTAGATATTCAGGCTTTTTTTCTTCCAGATATAAACCTTCCAAAAGCTTTACAAAGTTTTCTATTTTTCCAGCGCTTACGTATATGTAAAGCAAGTCTTCCAGTTTAATCCCGCTGATAAGCTGTGGGTATCTGGATATAATCTCCACTGCATAATCAAAACGATTGGCAGATACCGCATAATCAAGGGTTTCTTTTATGATTTTTTCTGAAGGCTTTAAATCCAAAAGTTTCATTTTTGCCTTTATTGCCTCTTCTCTGTATCCTAACCAATCGGACACCTTGCTATGCCACTCCCACCAATAAGGGTCTTCAGGATATTCTTGTATGCCTCTCTTTGTAACATCAAAGGCGTTTTTTAAATCGTTTGCACCTAAAAAAGTTGACAGTAAAAGTTGCAGAAGCTGTCTATCAGATTCTTCTTTCACGGATTTATTCTGGGGCCATACGGGTGTTGTCACAATAGCTAAGGATAAAGAAGCGGAGAGGATAACCATAGACTTCATTTCAAGTATACCTCCTTAATATCTTTTGCAATTTCCTGCGCAAAATTAGTGTCGCCCGTTTCCATTGAGGATTTCAGGATAAACCTGGCTAATTCTTTATCTCTTATAAATTCTTTGTAATAAGTTGAAATGAATACCTTAAGACCTTGGTAATCTCCGCTCCATAGGTATAACTGGACTATTTTTCTAAAAAGCTTTTTTCTTTCACTGTAATCTTTTGTTTTCTTAAAAAGCTCCGTGTACTCTATTATAGCTATTGGAGTGTTAGCTGAAGCAACTACTTCTGTGGTTAACTTGGTGATTATATTTTGGTAGAGAGCTTCTCCGATGAATTTTTTCTGTTTTTCTAAAATTTGTTGTCCAGATGGCTCTTTCTTGAGCAGGTAAACTATGTCGTTAATATACTGTTCTCTACCTCTTGGGTCGGATTTATAAAGCTCGAAGGCATAGATGAGTGCCTTTTCTGTTTTACCTAAAGCTATTGCGTAATTATAGACTTCTTTTAACCAATTTACATTCCTGTCCAACATGTACAGCCTTTCCGTAGAAATCATAACAACCTCTGGCAGGTCCATGGATAGAGCTTCCTTTCGTATTTCTATGAGAAGTTCCTTTTCTTTGGTAGACTCAAGAGCACTTAGAAGATACTCCTGCAGAAGGTTTTTGTTTGACATCTTCCCAGAAAAGTATCTTATTTTTTCTATTTTGAAAAGTGCTAGATACGCCCTTTGGGTGTATTGAGTACCTATTAGTTTCTTTGCCTCTCTTTCCGCTTCTTCAAGTCTACCGGCCTGTATTAGGCTGTCCACAAGATGAAGTCTAAATAGTGGGTCTTCTTGTGTTTTAAGTATGTTTTTAGCATAAATGATAGAAAGTTCCAAGTTTACCCTTTCTGGAACAAGTACGTACGTTTTTAAACGCTCTTTTGGGAAAAGTAAAACACACACACCTACAAACAGAAAAAGGTAAATTAAAATTTCCCTATTTGTAAAAAACTTACTTTTTACAGTAGGCTTCCACTCTAACATCTTTATTCCTCACATAGCTTATTTTTACTAAGCTTCCGATTTTTTCTTGCTTGTCTGGCGTTGGGCTTACCTGTAATTTGCATCCTGGGGCTACAAGCTCCAGCTCGAGTGGTACATAAGCTTTCAGAGTAAACCTGTAATATCCATCCTTTTGTATAAAATCTAATACTCTGCCATTGGAGCTTAACACGTTAAAGGCTGGTGGATTCTCTGAAACTGCTACTACATAATCCCCAGAAGCGTCCAAGCTAACGTAAGTGACATCTCCGTGCTGTTTATAGCCTACTACGCCCTTACTCCTTGATGTGTCCACGTGAACTCTGCGGTCAATCCTTAGAGTCCTTAAAGCACTGCCACTTCGGACTATAAAACTTTGGTCAGCTATGTGTTCAAGAAAGGCTGCGCTTCTAAAGTCAAGCACCTTTTGGGCATACTCAGAAAGAAAGAGTGGAATAGGTTCTTGGCTAAGTGCCCAACTGTAGACCTTCCTCAGGGCCTCCAAAGAGGCTATCTTTTGTCCCGAGTACATGTGATAGTATATGTTCATGGGTTTGATGCGGTAGGGCTTTTCTGTCATTAAGAAGGTGTCTATAACACGAACGAAGCCATAAAAGTCCGTCCATAGGTTAGTGTATATGTTTTCATTCATAATGGGTGCATAAATCTGGAAGTATTCCCCCTTATTTACACCCATGGGGCCAATAAACATCCGATAAGGATTTTCCCTGTTAATCCAAGTGTATCCGCCGTTTATGTTATAAACGCCAGCTTCGTAAGTTTGCCTTATAGCTTCCTCCGATGGGTTTGCATCGCCGGACCACAAAAAAACTTTCACTTTCTTATCTTTTGGTGCAAGCTGACGGTTTATATACTCAATAGAACCCTCTATCTCTCTTCTCAGGTCAAACTTGTAGCCCTCTATCGGAAGGTTAAAGGCAACGTCCTTGTGATAAACAGCTTCTCCAATCGTTTTTTCTAAGATTTCTAATTCCTGCCACTTAAATGGGTGAGAAAAGGTATGGGATGCTAGTTCTACATTATCAAGGGAGAATATAGAGCGCGCTATCTCTTCTAACTTTGGTGCCTCTTTAGGGTAGAGTCCGTGGGGTGCTATTTCACCCTCTATTATGGACACTGTGTGTGGAATGGGATACTTCCTTATTATTTCATCCCTTATTACTTCCGCTACGTTTTTGGAAGGCTCAAAATCCGCCCTTCCAAAAAAGGCGTCGCCATCTATGTGGACAAGGAGAATCCTTCTACCGTTCTCAGTAGTTACATCGGGCACAAGCTTGTAGGGTTCAAAAACTTTGCTAAACAGCTTTAGTGGGTCTACGACAAAAAGTGTTAAATCTTCATGTTGAACCGTTAAGGAACCAAAAAGAGCATACCCACCCCACTCGGTTACGGCAAGAGGATAGAAAACTGCGCCACCAGCCCTCACCTTTATGTGTTCCTTCACGCCATTGGGGATAGTCATAGGTAATCTATCAAAAACCGGTTGTACTTCAAAAAATTCAAAGGAACTTGACTCAGCAATATAACTTTGTCCTAAACTTAATCTACCTATGACCTTTATGCCAAAGTCCTTAAGATACTGGTTTTCTTCGGGAAAACCAAAGCTATCAAGGAAGAAAACCTTTATGCCTTCTTCTTTCTTTTTCAACAGCCATTTGTGGAGTTTTTCCCCATCTTTATAACCACTTCCCTCCACCACTATTCCAGCGTATATGTCTCCCATAAAGTAGTTTAACCTGTCATCAAGTATTGCCCTTTCTATTTCCATAAGTACTGGCACATATCCCAGATACTCAAGCCAAGGCTGAATTATCCTGCTCAGTTTGCTGATGGATGGGTCCTTGTACAGCTCCCTACTGTAAAGCATCAATATCCTTCTCGGTTTTAGCTTATACGAAGATACTCCAAAGGTTCGCAGGTATTTATCAGAAACATAGGGTACAAAACCAAGTTCATATATCTTCCTTGCCGTCCTCAGCTGTAGGTCCCTATCTCTTGGGTCTACATAGTCTATGACTATTACCTTATAGCCTAGCCTTACCGCCTTGTTTAATTTTTCCATCAGCCATTGAGTATCTTCGGCTTTCATTGGTTTATACTCTTTTTTTTCATCGTAGGTTATACCATGGAAGAGACTTTCTGCAACAATGGCATCCGCATAGCCTCTGGTTGCTTCCATAACTTCAAATCCTCTGTTCAAAAGAATGAGCTTGTCTGGATAGGTTTGTTTAAGGATTTTTACCAGCTTAGCTAAATTATTCCTTGCAGTTTCTAAATCTCTACCTTCTTTCAAGAAAAGTTGATGACTATCTAAAGTGTCTAAGAAAAATCCGTCAAACTGCTTAAGCCTCGGGAAAACTCTTTCAAGTAAAAAGTTTATATACTCTTCACTTCTAAGGTCCGTTACATAGGACTTCCATACCTTGTTTTCTCCCAGTATCCAATCTTTCTTAACCTCTTTAAAATAGTTTCTGTATGGTTCCGCCTCACCTACGCTGACATAAGCTATGAGCTTTACCCTTCTATCCCTTAGATAGAAAGCGTTCATAACCCTTTTTGTGTGCGTGCTGTCTGGGTCTACCACTAACCAATCAAAGGCATACAGAGCCTCTTCTGGTATCGGGTCTCCGTATATCATAAAACCCACAGATAAATCTTTTGCCATGCTAAAACTAAATATGCATAAAAGTGTAATAATGAATGTCATGCAGAAACCTCCTCAAAAGAATTATTCCTATTATGAGGCTCAAAAAAACTGAAACTACAAAGCCGTATCCATAGAAAAAGGGACCTATGTAGATGCTCATTAGGCTTAAGAGGAAATTACTCGTAGCAAATATGAAGGTGGTTATAAGAGCATAATTTAGCTTGTTAAAATAGAACATAAGCGATAAAATACACAGTAGTACTACTTGCATTGTCGTGCCAAAAAGAAGAATATCAAAGAGTGGAGTGTATATCTTTGGAATCCTAAAAAGGTTAAATACAGGTTCTTGAATTATCACTATGAATATACTGAATATTAGTTGAACTCTAAAGGTATCCAAAAGCACAGAACGTGCCGACCTTATAAGTTCATCACCGTATAGGTATATTTTGTCTAAGGTACTACCACCTCTTACTGCATCGTAGTACCTTTCATAGTATTCTGCAAATTCCCACTCTATTTTTAAAAACATGGTTGAAATCCCAGGAGCTATAGATAGATAGGCAAGAAATATTGGTATATCGTAGACCACAGAGTAGCTTAGAGGACCAAGAACGCTGGTGCTTGTGTATGGATGATACCAAAAGATTAACTTATCAGCCCATAAACCAAAATTGTAAAAAAATCCCGTAAGCATTAAACTTCTATACCTTTTTTCCTTTAAGAAGTCAAAAGAAAGTAGATTACTTGAATAGTGGTTTTTAAGAAGATAAGACAAAAACAGAGAGAATATCAGAAAATTAGATAAAGCAAAGGCAAAGATAAGACCAGAAAGTCCAAATCTAACAAATATAAAAGAAAAAACTATGAAAAGTGCGTAGCTTAACGCGTAAGAAAATAGTATGTACTTGTAGCTCTTAAAACCAGTTAGTATTATGTTGAGGGTCCAAACTCCCATCAATGTAGTTATGGCAAAACTAAATAAAAAGGCAAAAGAATAACTGGCATGAGGGGCTATAAAAATCATACTAAAGGGGAAAGACAAGAAAAAGCCTAAAGACATGTTAATAAGGACAGCACCCATCATGTTAGGGACTACAGCCTCAACCTTTTTCATGAACAAAATGTCCGCAAGAAAACGTATAAGGTATAGGTTTATTAAGCCACTTAAAATTAGACTAAAGGCTATTATATGAGTTACTGATACCTGGAATTGTGTTAGAATCTCCCTTTTCTCAACAAAACTCTGCATAAGAAAGCTAATAAGTATGAGGGATATTATGGTTATAAAGTATGGACCAGAGCTGAGGGCAAAGGAATAGCCAAAGGCAGTAAATATGGAAGACAGGCTTTTTTTTCTTAAAATTTTTTTCAGTTCAAAGGCTATGCCTGCCATTTAAGTATCCCCCGTATAAGTTTTTATAATTTTCAAGAAAGGTTTCTCTTGAATAAAACCTTCTGACCCTTTTTAGGGCAACCTCTTGACAGTTTTTCCAAAAAGTCTGGTCAGTAAGGAGCCTTGCGTAGCTCTCTGCAAGAGCATTGGCGTCTCTAACTGGAACGACCTCACCAGCTCTCCCCAGAGCTACATCCTCTTGGTTCAATCCACCGTATATGAGCTGTCTGCAGGAACCGACATCTGTAGCCACACAGGGGACCCCACCAGCAAAACCCTCTAAAACTATGAAGGGCATACCTTCACTTATAGATGTAAGTGTTAATACACCAACCTTTGGCAGTATTTCCACTGTTCTTTGGAAACCTAGAAACTTAACCTTGTTTTCCAATCCTAAAACCTTTACAAGATTAAGGCACTCCTCATAATATTCGGGGTCTTCATCTGTGGGTCCCACCACCCATCCTTCCGCATCAGGAATTTTTTCTACAAGTAGTTTAATAGCCTTTATAAAGGTCTTTACATCCTTTATTGGAACTACCCTACCAATAAGTGCAACTACCTTAGGTAATGGCTCTTGACGGTTTTTGAGAGCCTCTGAGTATAGCCCAATGTCTACACCATTGGGTATTACCACACACTTTTGAGGGTCCGCTCCGTAGCTTATCTGTATTCTCTTGGCGGTTTCAAAAAGTGATACTATAACGTTGGCACTTGAGTATGCTATACTTCCAAGACGAATAAAGAACTCTATCCAAACTCTCCTCATTGCGGATACATCCCCCGTATACTTATGAATAAAAAGTCTTTTGTCTACGAGCCACTCTGCGCTTAAGAGGTCTATTTTCCTTTCTCTAGTGTATATGCCATGTTCTGTCAGTATAAAAGGTTTGCCTGAACTCCTTTTTAGAAAGGAGGATAAGAAGCCTGCATAGCCAGTAGAGGGACTGTGTATAATGTCAAAATCCAAACCCTCCATCCTCTTCGCTACATCCGCTACCACCCATAACGGTGTGTGTAAATTTCTTATGTTCCAAAAGTAATCCACAAAGGGCTCCACTATGGCATAGTTTGAATACATATCCACTATATGCTCCCAGGCCTTTTTGCTGTAGAGAAAGTCTTCGTGTTTTACCACTTCCGTGAAAAATCTGTAGCTTAGAATCTCTTCTGGAACACTCATAGAACCGTTCTTAAAGTTCTTATGCATCCTCCTTATTAGTTCAAAAGCGGCATCTTCGCCCCTTATGTGCTTTGGTTTAGGCTGTTCTTTCTCCTCAAAAAGATAAGCGGTTGAAAGATACACCAAGTTGTCTGGAAGAGTGTATTTTATGTCCTCGTAATCCTCTCTTCTACCGCCCAAGAAGACTACGCCAAAGGTAAAATCCTTAAGCCCGTTTATCAAATCGTGAATCCACGTAGATACACCACCGCGTATGTAGGGATATGTACCCTCTGCTATTATCAAAACCTGAGGCTTACCTTTGTTCAAGAGGACTTCCATTCCATATCCCTCCAGAACTCCACTATGTAATATATGTATGGGTTTGCAGAAAATTTTAAATATTCTAAGTTTTCTAAAATAATCTTCTTTACCTTCTGATACTCACCCTTGCTAAAATAAACCTCCGCAATATAGGGTATATAACGTATAGGATGTATATGATTTAAGTTCAAAGCCTTAAGTAGGAATTCTTCTGCTGAAGCATAATTCCTCTCCACCAGCTTTATCTTGCCCATAAGTATGTAAAACTCCGGATTCTTCCTTATGTTTATAGCTTTTGTTAGATACTCTTCAGCCTTTTGGAGGGTAATCCTTTCGAGTTCCTTGTCCACCAATTTAAAGTAAACTAAGTCATAATAACTCTGAGCTAATTCGAAAAGAGTAATGGCTTTTTCGGTATCTGAAATATTATTTTCAAGATTTTTATTTAGTAAACTTATCCTTTCCTGTATAGACTTCTCAAGCCTAAGCAAGGTAGAAAATATATAGAGCCTTAGCTCATCATGCCTACTGCCTAAAGCGGTGGACAAATAATCCAATATTCTTGGGTTTTTCATCTCGAGCAATAGAGAGGATAAAACATTAAACTTTTTCTCATCCATATCCCTGATTTTACTAACAATGTAAAGGGGACCTTCACCCAGCGTGCTAATTTTAGGTAAAACATTGCTTGTGAAAAGCTCTTCTATTGAAAAGCTTTCCATATTGGTTATGGGCCTTACCTTTTGGGTTCTAAGAAGGTAAATGGTAGTTATCAAGAGCAAAACATAACCAGGTACAAATAGGAAAAATCCTAAAGAAACCAACAATATCAAGGACCTGCCCTTGTGTTTCTTATATCTGTCCGGAAGCAGTGTAAGAAGTAGTGGTGAAATCAGAATGCAGGCAATAAGGTGAGAAGCCAAGACAAATATAACCTGATAAAAATTCTGCATAAAGAAGAAACTTGTTAGTGCAGCAACCTCCGCTCCCAAAGAGTAATAAATCTCTTTTCTCATATTATCTATACAATATTATACATCTTATCTTGTAGTTTTGAAAGCACCCCCATGTAAAAACTCCTCAATAGATGGTCTATATTGATTTTTCCAATTTTCCAATAATTATGTATTATGCAACCATCTCGCTACTGAACTACAAGTCTTTTAAAAAACTTTACAGGTCCAAATTCAGGGTCTAAAGCGTCTGGTTATTGGGCTTTAGGGACTTTTTGTTGAACATAACAGAAGATGGACTTGAATTAGGTTTGCTGGCATTTCGCTTAATAATATGTTTGGTCTGGATTTTCCAAGAGTAAAGGACTTGGAGTTAAAATAATCCTGCAAAAGTGCTAAGGAAGTTTATTAGTATAAATAGTTTTCATAGTAGATTCCGAGACTATAGAGAATTAAGGCACTCTAAAGGTTCTACAATAATATATCCTACGGTAAAAGGTCTTTTTTAAAGCTTGCTTAGGAGTTCTTCTTCGAGCTTTTTAAAAATTCTTTCTTCCTCTTCATCTTTTTCGTGGTCGTAACCCAAAAGATGAACAAAACCGTGCACAAGAAGCCTCTTTACCTCTTCTTCAAGGCTGTATCCAGACTCCTGAGCTTGTCTGTTAGCAGTGTCTGCTGATATTACTATTTCCCCAAGAAGTCTGTATTCACCTACCTTTTCGTTTAGTATAAAAGATAATACATCCGTAGCCTTGTCCATGCCTCTGTAATTTCTATTTAGCTCTCTTATGGTATCATCATCCGTTATGTAAATACTTAATTCAACTCCTTCAAACTCCTGTAATTGGAGAAGACTATTCGCTATCTTCTTTAGCCAGTTTACCTTCAGCTTTCCTTTCTCTTTCCTTACCAAAATCCTGTTCTTCCTTTGCTTTTTCAAACTCTTCATAGGCTTTTATTATCCTCGCAACTATAGGATGTCTTACTACATCCTCGTCCTTGAACCATACAAAGCTTATACCCTCAACGCTCTGAAGCACTTTTATGGCTTCTACCAACCCAGACTGTTCCCGCTTGGGCAAGTCAATTTGAGTTATATCCCCCGTAATAACTACCTTTGAGCCAAATCCTATACGAGTAAGGAACATTTTCATCTGTTCCTTTGTGGAGTTTTGGGCTTCGTCCAATATTATGAAGGCGTCGTTAAGAGTCCTACCTCTCATAAAGGCAAGGGGTGCTATTTCTATTATATTTCTCTCAAGCATGTAAACCGCCTTGTCGTAGTCTACCATGTCGTAGAGGGCATCATACAGAGGTCTTAGATATGGGTCTACCTTCTCCGCAATACCACCAGGCAGAAAGCCTAACTTTTCACCCGCCTCTACTGCTGGCCTTGTAAGTATAATCTTATTGACCTTGTTTGCCTTTAAATGGGATAGCGCCATAGCCATAGCCAAGTAGGTTTTACCAGTACCAGCGGGACCTATACCGAAAACTATGTCGTTGTTCTTTATAGCATCCACGTATATACTCTGTGTGTGTGTTTTGGGAACTATGGCTTTTTTTCTGTGGGTTATGAGGATAACCTCTTCCTTTACTCCTTCTTTTGATGCTCTCACCTGAAGGTAATTTTTTGCCCTTTCTCTTACTTCCTGAGGTGTTAGTGTGGTTTGTCTAAGTTCTTTTATGATGTCTTTAAGAAATTCGTAAACAACTCTTACTTTGTCCTCTTCACCCCTTATAATTATCTCAGTTCCCTTCGCAGTAATCTTGACATCAAATATTTGGGAGAAATGCTTGAGGTTTTCATCCCCTCTCCCCACGATAGCATAAAACTTTTCATCAAAGCTACCTAAATCCAGCTTTTCCTCTACTCTTTCAGTCATTGCCATAGGCTACAAGGGTAAATATAATCCTTTGAGGTCTAAAATCAACAGCCATAGCCCTTTTAGATGGGAAGCCCTCTAAAAGTTCACCGCTTTACCGTTGACATAAAGGGATTAGGTGTCTATTTTCTACAATAAACAGAAGGTGCAGGCAAATACCGCCCGCTGGGGACGCCTGCACCCCAAAAGGCGGGATACAAATACCCCAGCCCAGGTTGTATACAGAACCTGGATACGGGAAAAAGGAAATGGGATACGCAATAAGGAGTGTGATACTGCTTGGACTTTTGACTGGCATTTTTCTGTTTGTGGGAAACCTCATAGGCGGTAAGACGGGAATGACCATAGCTCTCTTGCTTGCGGGCATCATGAACTTTATAGCCTATTGGTTTTCTGACAAAATTGTGTTGGCCATGTACGGTGCCAGAGAGATACCATACGAAGAGGCTCCGTGGCTTCATAGGATGGTAGAAGAATTAGCTCAAAGGGCAAACATACCCAAACCAAAAATATACCTGGTTCCCATGGAACAACCCAACGCCTTTGCAACAGGGAGAGGTCCGTCCAACGGTGCGGTTGCGGTAACATCAGGTATACTGCAAATCCTAAACGAGAGGGAACTAAGAGCTGTTCTTGCTCACGAAATAGGGCATATAAAAAACAGGGACGTGCTCGTAGCCACTATGGCTGCCACTATAGCGGGTGCCATTTCCTATCTTGTGAACATGCTTCAATGGGCACTTCTTTTGGGTCATTCAAGGGATGGAGAAAATAACAATCCACTGTCCATTGTAGCCAGCGTAGCCATGATAATCATAACACCCATAATAGCCACAATAATACAAATGGCCATATCCAGGTCAAGAGAGTACATGGCTGACGAGACGGGTGCGAGGATAAGCGGGGACCCACTTGCCCTTGCAAGCGCTCTGGAAAGAATACACAACTATGTGCATCAAATACCTGCAGAGGTAAACCAAGGCACCGCACACCTTTTCATAGAAAATCCACTCTCAGGTCATGGTATATGGGAGCTCTTTTCCACACACCCATCCACAGAAAAGAGAATAGAGAGGCTGAAAGAGCTTGCCAGACAGATGGGGGTATATGCCTACTGAGATAGCACGTGCCTCTCTGGCACTACGCAGAGGAATTCCCCCTCTGCTACTTTTTCCCCTTTTCTTTTCACTTCTACTTGCACCCACCTCTTTTTACCTTCTGACCTTATGAGCCTTCCCTCCGCTTCCATTTCATCACCCAGTATGACAGGTTTTATAAATTTCATGCTCGCCTGTGCAAGCACCACAGTGGGCTCGTTTACTGTAGCCATGGCACAGAAGTCCGCCAGAGAAAAGATGAAACCACCATGGATTAGTCCGGTTTCATCTGCCACCATTCTATGGTCCGTTTTAAGTCTCAGCTTTGCGTAGCCTTCAGAAATTTCAACTACTTCACCGCTCAGGCTCCTGTCAATTTTTAGGTGCGTTCTTAACCGCATGCATAAACTCCTCCATCCTTTTGTGGTCCTTTATGCCAGGACTTATCTCAATACCAGAAGAGACATCCACCGCATAAGGATTTACTTTTGCTATTGCCTGTGCCACATTATCGGGTTTTAGCCCGCCAGCCAAAAAGACTCTAAAGCCATCCTCTACGAGAATCTTAGCAAATTCCCAGTCAGCACTCTGACCACTCCCACCGTAAGCAGGCGTGCAAGCATCAAGAAGTATGCCATGAGCCATCTTCCAATCCTCTTGAATTTGGACTCCTTTACAGGTTCTAAAGGCCTTTAGAATCCTATGTATGCCTACTCCTTTGGCGAAGGAAAAGCTCTCTTCCCCATGAAGCTGAATAAGGTCAAAACCCATATCAAGAGCTTTCATTACATCTTCATGGCTTGGGTTTACCATAACCGCCACAGTTTTAGCTTTTCCAGAGCATTCTATAAGCCTGCCAACACGGTTCCAACTTACATACCTTGGGCTCTTGGGATAAAGAACTATGCCTATGTAATCCGCATCAAGTTCCACCGCTTTTTTTATATCCTCTTCTCTGGTAAAACCGCATAGCTTGACCTTGACCATGGGAGAGTAGATATTATAAGCAAGGAGGCGGAGTCATGAAAGTGATACTGAGCTTGATTTTACTTTTTTCCTTCTTATTTGCTCAGCCTCACGGAAAATTCCTTCAAACACCCTACGAAAGACCCTTTAAAGTGGTTTACGAGCTCTTCTTTGACCATCCTGAAAAGCTTAGACCAGCCCTTGGTTGGATATCTAATGTTTTGTTCGTTCTTACAAACCCGCCTTATAACTTTAGCCCAGATGACATAGAAATAGTTGTGGTCTCTCACGGAAGGGAACTCCCGGTGTTTGCCATGAAAAATAGAAGCCAGTATCAGGACATCGTGGAAAGGCTTGAAAGTCTTAGTATGTACGGCGTAAAGTTTAAGGTTTGTAAAATGGCTGCGGAGCAGATTTATGGTCTATCGGATAAGGACTTTTATCCCTTCGTAGAGCTCGTTCCTTCCGCAATCACAGATATAATACACTGGCAACTCAAGGGCTACGCCCTAATGATACCACAGGTTTTAGAGATTAGAAGATAGGCTATCATATTCCTATGGCTGTTTGTTACGACTTTTCCCTTTTGACAGATTACGACGTATATCTTTTTTTGGAAGGGTCTCATTGCAGACTATACGAAAAGCTTGGTTGCCACCTTTATGAAGATGGTGCCTATTTTGCAGTATGGGCACCCCATGCGGAGAAGGTTTATGTCTTTGGTGATTTTAATAATTGGGATAAGCACTCTATACCTCTAAAGAGAAGAGAGGATAACTCTGGCATATGGGAGGGCTTTGTAGAAGGAGTTAAAAAGGGTCAAAGGTATAAATATCACCTCTATACCCACTGGGGCTACTGGACAGATAGAGCTGACCCCTTCGGATTCTTTCACGAAATTCCTCCTGGGACTGCCTCCATCGTGTGGGACTTAAACTACCAATGGCACGATGAAGACTGGCTGGCAAAGAGAAAGGGTATAAACCACCACAAAGCTCCCATAAGCATCTACGAAGTGCATACAGGTTCGTGGAGGAGGGTGCCAGAGGAGGGAAACAGGTGGCTAAGTTATAGAGAATTGGCACCTCTTTTGGCTGATTACGTTAAAAGTATGGGTTTTACCCACGTGGAATTTCTGCCCATTATGGAGCATCCCTTCTACGGTTCATGGGGTTACCAAATTACGGGATACTTTGCCCCCACGTCAAGGTATGGAACTCCTCAAGACTTTATGTATTTGGTAGACTACCTGCACCAACATGGCATAGGCGTAATACTTGACTGGGTGCCTTCTCACTTCCCTACGGACGGTCATGGACTTGGATACTTTGATGGCACGCATCTTTACGAATACGAAGATTGGAGAAAAGGGTGGCATCCTGACTGGAAAAGCTACATCTTTGACTATGGAAAGGGACCTGTGAGGTCTTTTCTTCTGAGCAGTGCCCACTTTTGGCTGGAAAAATACCATGTGGATGGTATAAGGGTTGATGCGGTGGCTAGCATGCTCTACCTTGACTATTCAAGGCATGAATGGGTCCCTAACATATATGGAGGTAAAGAAAACCTTGAAGCAATAGATTTTCTAAAAAAACTCAACGAATGCCTATACAGGGACTTTGAGGGTATACAGACCATAGCGGAAGAGTCCACAGCCTATCCAATGGTTAGCAGACCCGTTTATGTAGGTGGTCTTGGCTTTGGTTTCAAGTGGAACATGGGCTGGATGAACGACACCCTTTTTTACATGTCCAAGGACCCAGTTTACAGAAAGTATCATCACAACCAGCTTACCTTTAGCATATGGTATGCCTTCTTTGAAAACTTTATCTTGCCCCTATCCCACGATGAGGTGGTCCATGGCAAGGGTTCGCTAATTTCCAAGATGCCGGGGGATGACTGGCAAAAGTTTGCCAACTTAAGGCTACTTTTTGGTTACATGTGGACACATCCGGGTAAAAAGCTACTCTTTATGGGTGGTGAGTTTGCCCAGTGGAGGGAATGGAACCACGAAGAAAGCCTTGACTGGCATCTGCTTCAGTACGAAACACACAGAGGCATACAGAGGCTGGTAAGAGACCTCAACAGGCTCTACAGGGAAGAGAAGGCTCTTTATGAGCTTGACTGTGAGCATGAAGGTTTTGAATGGATAGACTTTGGCGACTGGGAAAAGAGCATAATAAGCTACCTTAGAAAGTCCTCAGACGGCAAAAGGATTTTGGTGGTGTGCAACTTCACACCCGTGCCACGATTTGAGTACAGAGTGGGAGTGCCAGAGAGTGGATTCTGGAAGGAGCTTCTCAACACAGATTCGGAGATTTATGGAGGTAGCAACTTAGGGAACTTGGGCGGAGTTTTTGCGGAGAAAATTCCCTTCCACGGAAGACCTTATTCTCTCTCTCTGACTCTCCCCCCTCTTGCGGTGCTTGTGCTCAAATGGGTCGGGCGGGAGTCGAACCCGCGACCCACGGATTAAGAGTCCGTTGCTCTGCCAGCTGAGCTACCGACCCTTTAAATTTTTAATTATAAGCTTTTCAAGAACCTCCTTCAAGCCAGCCACCTTAACATCAAAGTCAAGATAATACAGGTTATCCGCCGGCTTTAACTTTACCACATCCTTAAACGTTGTTATGTAGAGCTTGTCTTCTTTTAGTTTAAAATCCCTGTAATGGTAGTGGTCTGGCAGGCTTAGTTTTTCCTCTACTTTTATGCCAAGCCTCTGAAGGGTTCTGAAAAACTGTTCATTATCTCCCAGTCCCGCAAAGGCTACAAAGCTTAGTTTTGAAAGGTCTTCAGCCTGAGCTTCGTCGGAGCTTCTAATGACCTTCCAGTTTTCTCTTACCATTCTCAAGGTAATCTTATGAGGATGCTGGTATTCAAAGGTTTCTAACTCGCCGTAGGCTACTACAAGCAGGTCCGCCCTCTGTATGCTACTTATTGGCTCTCTGAGCCTTCCAAAGGGTAAGAGCCTGTCAGAGAGGTCCCTTTTTTTCAAAAGTAATATATCCAGGTCCCTGTGAATTTTTCTATGTTGAAAGCCGTCATCGAGAATAAAGAGGTCTGGGCTTAGCTCCTTTAAGGCAAACCTTGCACCTCTGCACCTGTTTTCGTCCACCACGAGGCTTATCTTCCTTAGCTGTTTTGCCAGCATGTAGGGCTCGTCCCCAGCCTCTTGCCAGCTATGGAGAATTTTTCCTCTGTGGGATACCAAAAGGGTACCCCTTGTCCTTCTACGGTAACCCCTTGATAGAATACAGACGTGAAAATCCTCAGAAAGTAGCTCAGCTATATACCTAACTAAAGAGCTCTTTCCGCTTCCGCCTACAGAGAGGTTTCCTACTGATATAACTGGAACATGAAACTTACATGCACTTATAAAGCCCTTGTCATATAGCCAGTTTCTGACTCTTATTCCGTAATAGTAGGGATTCAAAAGGTCAAGCATTCCTTAGTTTTTTTGAGTCCTTTACGAGAAGTAGAACCAACAAAAAGCCGCCTATAAGGGCACTCATGTACTGGGTTATAAACCTCCAGAGAAGGGAAAAACCACCTAAAAGAGAGGCTTCAAGAAAGCTATTGAAAGTGTACAAAGCTCCTATTTCACCCACACCGCTACCGCCCGGCGTGGGACTAAGAAATATGGCATACAAGAGCATAAGCTGATGCTCCATGGTCTCAATCAGCATAGCATCTGGGTTAAAGCTCTTTACCAAAAAGGCACCAGAGGCAAGAAAACATACATACAGAAGTATGCTACTAAAAGATGCAAGCAGTATACTTACCTTTTTGTCTCTGAGGAATATTCTTGAGACTACGAGGTATCTCTTGAGGGTGTACTTGACCTTTTGTATAAAACCGCCGTTTTTTGAATCTTTCCTTGATATGAACCTGATAAGCACATAAATAGCAAGAACCACGAAGAAGAAAAAGAGGAGCAGTATAAGCATTCTTCCTGCCTGTGCGGGATTTTTATAAAGATGAAGCACCACGTAGGGCATTGCCAAAGCAAAAAAGACTGCCCCTGTTAAGGTTTTCATGGTAACAACACTCATTACCTTATGAAGCTTGCCACCCTTCCTTGATAGTGTATACATGGACATAAACTCGCCACCCATGTGGGCTGGCGTAATGGTAGCACCAAAGGTATTTATAAAGGAAACTGTATAGCCATAAAGAAAGGAGTATTTTAGGTTCATAGCCCTTGAGAGTATAAGGAGTCTAAGATTATCAAAGGTGTGATACAAAAACATGGAAAAGATAGACAGGAAAAGGTACCTTTTATCCACATGAAATAAAAGCAGAAAGAACTCCTTAGTAAAAGACTTTTTAACAATGTAAAGAAGGGAACCTATTACAAAGAGAAGGGTCACCAATATTCCATAGAAAATTGACTTATACATTTTTCCGCTATATATTTTAAACCCTATGCAAGTTTTAGTGATAGACAACTACGATTCCTTTACCTACAATTTAGTTCACTACTTACAAATGCTGTCCGCAGAAGTAGCAGTAAGAAGAAACGATGAAATAAGCCTTGAGGATATAAGGAAAACAAAGCCAGAAGCCATAGTTATCTCGCCCGGTCCATGCACGCCTAAGGAAGCTGGCATATCTGTTGAAGTTATAAGGAACTTCTACAGGGAAATACCTATATTAGGCGTTTGCTTAGGGCATCAGTCTATTGGCTATGCCTTTGGTGCCAGTATAGTAAGGGCAAAGAATCTAATGCACGGAAAAACTTCCCGGATATTTCATACGGGCGAGGGTATCTTTGAAGGGTTAAAGAATCCTTTTACAGCGGTAAGGTATCACTCTCTGGTTATAGACAAAAATACCCTTCCGCCTTTTTTGAAGGTCACCGCATGGTCTGAAGACGATGAGATAATGGGCATACAGCACAAAGAATATCCTCTCTTTGGTGTTCAGTTTCATCCAGAGTCCATACTCTCCGAGGAGGGCATGCACCTTTTAGAGAATTTTCTCAAAATAGCCAGGGGTAGAGTTTTGGTATAATCTAAAGGGTGAAAGTCCTTGTAGTTGGAAATGGCGGTAGAGAGCACGCTCTACTTTGGAAGCTTTCCCAGAGTCCTCTTGTAGAAAAACTCTATTGTGCCAAGGGAAACGCAGGCACCGCAAAACTGGCAGAGAATATACCCATTGAGCCTGTAGATGTCAAAGCACTTGCGGATTTTGCCCAAAGGGAGGGTATTGATTTTACAGTGGTTGGACCAGAGGCACCTCTCGTTGCAGGTATAGTGGACGAGTTTGAGAAGAGGGGTCTTAAGATATTCGGTCCAGACAAGAAGGCTTCCCTGTTGGAGGGTAGCAAAGTTTTTGCAAAGGAGTTCATGCAAAGGCATGACATACCCACCGCAGAGTTTCACATTTTTGAGGACCCCCAGAAGGCAAAAAACTTTATAAAGGACTTTAGCGTTCCCGTAGTGGTAAAAGCTGATGGTTTAGCCAGTGGTAAGGGTGTTTTTGTATGTAAAACCTACGAAGAAGCCTTAAGGGCTATAGACACTCTTATGGTAAAGAGGTCCTTGGGAGAGGCTGGAAAGAGGGTAGTCGTGGAAGAATTCCTTGAGGGTGAGGAGGCTTCTTACATAGTTTTATTGAGCGGAGACAGGTATGTACCCATGCCTACATCCCAAGACCACAAGAGGCTTTTGGATGGGGACAAGGGACCAAACACTGGGGGGATGGGTGCCTACTCCCCCAATCCCTTTGTAGATGAATACACAGAACATTCCATAAGAGAGCTTGTAGTGGAAAGACTAATTAAGGGTCTTAAGGCGGAGGGCATACACTACAGGGGTTTTCTGTACTTTGGTCTTATGCTCACCGACAGGGGACCAAGGGTGCTTGAGTTCAATGTAAGACTCGGCGACCCTGAAGCTCAGCCCTTGCTTATGAGGATAAAGGGTGATTTTCTTAAGACTTTGCTTGACTTTTACCAAGGCAAGGAGATAAGCCTCGAAATAGACCATCGCCATAGCCTGTGTGTAGTGCTTGCCAGTAGAGGTTATCCAGAAAAGCCAGAGGACGGTAAAGAAGTCTTTGGTCTTGAGGACGTGGAGCGTATGGAGGATGTGATAGTGTTTCATGCTGGCACGGAGCTGAGGGAGGGTAAGGTATATACAAGAGGTGGAAGGGTTTTAAATGTGTGCGCTTGGGGAAGTGGACTACAGGAGGCAAGGGAAAGGGCATATATAGCCGTAGAAAAAATAAGGTTTGAAGGTATGCATTACAGGAGGGATATAGGCAACAGGGCATTAAGCAGATTCTCCTGAGCCTATCCTGTTAAAGCATTCTTCTCTTCTGTAGCAATTCTCACACGGAAAAAAGCCACAGGGGGAAATACTTATATCTATGTTTGACTACGCAGTAGTAGGTGGTGGAATAGGGGGCGTGTTGGCTTCAGCCCTTCTGTCACATGTGGGGAAGGAAGTTATACTTTTTGAAGCCCTTGACTATCTTGGTGGATGTGCTGGCACCTTCAAGAAAAAAGACTTTTACTACAACGCAGGTGCAGCCACCTTTGTGGGTGCAGAGGAACACATGCCCGTAGGCAAAATAGCTAAATACTTAGGTGTAGACCTTCCCATAAAACCAATAGACCCAGCTCTCGTATTTTACGTAGATGGAAAGCCGATAAACCGCTGGAAAGAACCCGAGAAGGCTCTTGAGGAAATAAAAACCGCATTTCCAGGCATAGACCACGGGAGTTTTTGGAAGAGGGTCTATCAGGTAAGCAGCTCCATGTGGAACATGTGGTGTGATAGCTTACCATATCCAAGTTTTATAACACCCATTAAAAGCTTCCTCAACCATCCAAAGGACTTTCTTTCCACCTTTTTCTGTAATTTTTTTAGTGCCAAGAGGGTAGCAAAGATATACCTTGGAAGCTTTAACTCTGATTATGAGCTCTTTTTGAGCCACCATACTCTCATAACCGCACAGGCTTTTCTGGAAGATGTACCCTTCTCTGTTGCGTCTTTGGGTTTTACATACCCAAACCTAACTAACTATTACGTGGTAGGTGGGATGGGAAAGCTCCTTGAATCCTTCGCAGAAAAGGTAAAACATGTAAGCATGAAAACAAGGGTAAAAGCCATAAGAAAGAAGTCCTGGGGTTTTATATTAGAGACTAATAGGGGAAACTACGAAGCTAAAAGGGTAATCCTCAACACCACCATATGGAAGGCTGGCGACCTAATAGAAGAGCTAAAGGACTTTTCCCAGAGGGCAAAAAGAAGATACTCAAACCTCTGGGGTGCTTTTACCATATACATGACAGTAGAAGGTGAGATTCCAAAGGGTTTTGCTCACCACCATCTAATACTTCTGAAAGAACCTATACCATACACGGGAAGCAAGTCACTGTTTGTATCCATATCAGAGGAGCAAGACCCGATGCTTAGCAAAAACAACACAAGAAGCATAACCGTATCAACTCACACGAGACTTGAGCTTTGGGAAGGGCTTTCAAAGGAAGAGTATGCGGAAAAGAAGGAAAAGGCAACAGAGTACTGCCTTAAAATCTTGCAAGAGTATCTACCCTTCTTGGGAAACCTAAAGAAAATACAGGTTCTTTCTGGCACTCCAAGAACCTTTGAGAGGTATACAGGTCGCTACAGAGGCTCCGTGGGTGGCATACCTATAACGAAGGACAACTTCCCCTTTGGTTATCCCTCACCCCTTACACCCGTTGAAGGTGTTTATCTCGTGGGTGATACGGTATTTCCCGGACAGGGTTGGCCAGGCGTAAGCATGGGCGTAATAAACCTTCTTAAGTTCATAGAGAGGGATGTTAAAGTATGCTAAAAATTAGGCTAAGGGATTGGCTTTACATATTCTTGCTTGCCCTCCTTCTTGGCTCTTCCATATCTGGTTTTGTTGCTTCTCTCTACGGTGAGAAGATTCAGACCTTTGTAGTTCTTGGAATCCTTACTTCCACATACATATTTCTTCTATCCTTCCTAACCACGGAAGTAAACAACCGATGGATAGTCAAACGGCTTCCTGACTACATAAAAACCCCCTTTAGTTTGATGCTTGCCTTTTTGTCTGGCTTTCTGGGCGCAATAGCAGGATACTGCAGTAATGAGCTTTTAAACATAACCCATATACACTTACCCATAAATAAGGTCCTTAGCCTTTCCTTTTTTCTGGGAGTTATGACCGCATCCTTGGGCTATCTCCTTTACAAGCTGGTTTCCTTGCAAAGAAAGGAGGAAGAGAGCAGAAGGCTCCTACTGGAGGAGCACATAAGAAACCTTGAAAGTCAGATAAGCCCACACTTTATGTTTAACACTTTGAACGCATTGGCGGAACTAGTGTGGCAAGACCAGAGCAGAGCGGAGAGAGCTATACTAAGCCTTGCAAGGCTCTTGCGAAAAAGCTTACACCTTGAGCCCTACATAACTCTGGAAGAGGAGGTGGAGCTTTTAAAAGATTACTGGGACCTTATGAGCCTGAGGTTCACAGGTCGTATAGAACTTGACATACAGTTGGACGAAAGGCTCCTAAGCCTGAAGGTGCCCAAGTTTTCTCTTCAGATTCTTGTGGAGAATGCCTTAAGACATGGTCTGAAGCTAAAACACGGTTATGTAAAAATAAGGGCATACCAAGAAGGTTCCAAAAAGGTGGTGGAGGTAGAAGACAACGGCATAGGTTTTGAAAAGCTGACAGAAGGCGTAGGACTTAGAAACCTGAGAAAAAGACTTGACCTCTGCGGTGGGAGGTTGTTCCACAAGTCAGAAAATGGCTCTACGGTGTTTAGGATGGTCTTTAACGGATAGGTAGGGTTGTAAGGTAAAAATAGACCTCTGAACTGTAAAAACCTGAGGTGCATAAAAAGAAGTTTGAAACCTACAGTTAAAGTAAAACAAAACTCAAGGAGGTGTAAGCCATGCAACTACCAGAAGCTTTTAGGTTCATGAGGATAGGGTGGTGGATAGTTCACATAATAGGTATAACAATTGTTTTCCTGCTTGGAAGATGGACAGCCTAAAAGGCCACAGCCCTGCCCATGCCTTGCCTCCTCCTGAGGGTGCCAGCCCCGCCCCTCAGGAACACTTTAAGACACTGGAAAATGCCTACTTTTTGGGTTATGTGCCAAGGCCAGTGGTGCTCGTGTGTGTTGGAGAAAACCCGCTGGCAGTGGCTTGGCACATGCCCACAAACAAAGACCCATTCCTCTATGCGGTAGCCATAGCCAAGGAAAACTACAGCCATTTTCTTTTAGAGAAGGGTTCAGATTTTACTGTAAACTTTCTGAGGGCGGACCATATTCAGGATATACTCACCGCAGGAAAGCACAGCGGACGGCAAGTTGACAAGTGGAAGCTCTTCAAGCACATAAGCCAAGCAAAGGCATTGAAAGTGGATGCTCTAATGGTAAAGGAAGCACTCCTCGTTTACGAATGCAAACAGGAAAGGGTGGTGAGCTTCTATGACCATAGCATTTTTATAGGTAGGGTGGAAATTATACATTACAAGAAAGGCAAACTAAAACCTCAGAAGGTAAAGTATCCTCTCCACATGGGAAAGGGTTATTTTTCTAAAAATGCAAAAGTTTATACTTATAAGATATGAAAAAGAATCTTTATAGGATATCGGGCTTTTCCTTCTTGGTTCTTGGGACGCTGGGTGCCTTCCTCCCCGTGATTCCCACAGTCCCGTTCTATTTACTGGCGGTTTTACTTCTTTCTCGCTCCTCCAAAAAGGACATAGTAAAGATTAAAAGGCTACCTTTGATAGGTAAAAGGATATATCCCTACTTAAAAAGGTCTGTAAAATACCTTAAAAGATGGACTACGCGACAGCCAAGTTTCTCCACCTGATAGGAATATTTATCTGGGCGAGTGCCTCCTCATCTTTGGGTCTTTTTATGCTCTACTCTATGCACAGGCCTACAGGATGCGACCAGCATACACTTAGAAATTTCTACCGGTGGATGACCAACATAGAAATAGCCGGCTTTGTGTTAGCAATTTCTATGGGCTTTTACATGCTCCATCTTCTTCAGTATAAGTTTGACATAAAATGGCTTAACTACAAGCTCCCACTGGTTTTGTTTTTCCTTCTGCCTCTTGAAGTCCTCAACTTTTGGTTTGTAAATTTCTACATACCCCGCGCAAAGGACAGGTTAAAGTCCTATAAGAGATACGACCTTTTCAACTACATAGTTGCACTTCCTCTGATAGTTGTGTCTTTGATGGTGATCTACTTGGCGGTGGTAAAGCCGTGAGGGCATTGTATCTCTTTAAGAGAGACCTAAGATTGGAAGACAACAGGGCATTAGCTTACGCATCGGAAAGGCACAGAGAAATACTTCCCCTCTTTGTATTTGACCCAGAAATTATAGAGAGTCTAAAGGCTGAAGGAGAAAGGCTTTACTACGTGGTCAGAGCGGTAGAGAGGCTCTCTAAAAGGATAAAGCTATACTGTGCCTACGGGAAAACCCATGAGGTTCTCAGGGATGTATTTAGAGTATACAAACCAAGCCATCTGTACACTGCGGTCTCTTACAGCTGGGACGGTGTGGAAAGAAACAAAAGCATAAAAAAGGTCTGCGAAGAGTTTGGTGTGGAATACGTAGAGGTGTTTGAAAACTTCCTCGTTGACCCAAGGGAAGTCCCTCAGAGAAAAGTTTACACGCCCTTTTATAAGGAATGGATAAAAAGGGTAGACCTCGGAGAGGGAAAGGTAAAAGAATTCCAAGTGCCAGAGCTGTCACTTCCTCAAATAGAGCAAATAAAACCCATGCTTAAGCTATCGGACTATAGGCACTTTGACCCGGACCAGTGTGAAAAAAGACTGGAAAGCTTTTCCTTTGAAAGCTACGAAGACACGAGAAACTATCCGGCTATGGACGGCACCTCTAAGCTCTCACCTTGCATAAGGTTTGGCATACTCTCCTTAAGGAAGATTTTCAAAAAAGCACAAGGTAAGAGCGAACAATTTATAAAGGAGCTGGCTTGGAGAGAGTTTTGGTATCACATAGCCCTTAACTTTCCAGAAACAAAAAACGTGGAATTTCAAGAGAAGCGGAGAAACATAGCTTGGGAAAACAGGGAGGAGTACATAGAAGCTTTCCTTGAAGGAAAAACTGGCTACCCCATAGTGGACGCAGGCATACGCCAGCTCAAGACAGAAAAGTGGCTACACAACAGAGTTAGGATGATTCTGGCAAGCTTTTTGACCAAGGTTTTGCTTGTGGACTGGAGGATTGGAGAGGAATTTTTCAAAGAACATCTCCTTGACTACGACCAAGTGGTAAATGTAGGAAACTGGCAGTGGAGCGCATCCGTAGGTGCAGACCCGAAGCCCTTTAGGCTTTTTAATCCCATACTTCAAGCGCAAAGGTACGACCCAGAATGTAAATACATAAAAAAATACCTACCAGGGCTTGCGCAAGTGCCTTGCCATATGCTTCATAACCCAATAAGCCATGCTCTTCCCTACCACAAGCTAGTGGTCAACTACTACGAAAGGGTAAATCTTTCCAAAAGAGCCTACGGACTTACGCAGAACCAGATAGGAGATGACTTTTAGAGATTCAAATACTCTCTGAGTGCCTTGGCACCCTCTCTGCTTGTCTTGAGAGTTTCGTTTATTTCCTTAAATATTATTACATACTTGCTCTGTTCCACGCTTTTGAGCTCTTTTACCTTCTTGAGGTTTACAAGGTAAGACCTGTGGACTCTGAAGAAGTAGTAGGGCTTTAGTTCCTCCTCAATCTCGTAAAGCTTTTTACTTAGAGGTAGTAGCCCCTCCTTCGTTCTTACGCTTACCTCTCCCATCTCCGCTTGCACGTAGTATATGTCTTCTGGGCTAAGAAACATAACCTTGTTACCTATCTTTACTGGAATTATAGGGCGCTCCGACCTAATAAAGTTCATAACTTGAGCAAGGTTATTTCTCTTCTCAAATATCTTGTCAATTGCCCTTTTCAGGTCCTCTTGAGAAAAAGGCTTTAGAAGATAGTCCACAGCAGAAACTCTGAAGGCTTCGAGGGCATATTCGCCGTAGGCAGTTGTAAAAATTACGTAAGGTTTTAAGCCCATTGAGAGAATTTCTTTTGCCACGTCAATACCATTGCCGTCTGGCAATCTTATGTCAAGAAAAACAACATCTGGTCTGAGCTCCTCTATCCCTCTTATGGCTTCCTCGTAAGTGCTCGCTTCCCCTACCACCTCCAGCCTACCATCCTGATTTATCATCCTCTTTAGCCTTTGAACTGCCAGAGGCTCGTCTTCAACTATAAAGGCTCTCATGTTTATTAATATCCAACCAACCCCATTCATTTCACACTATGTTTTTTACATTTCGTTATAAAAAGGAGGGCTCTGAGGAAGAGCCCAATGTCTGTTAGAATTGATAGGTGGCACTTACGTAGAAGCTTCTTCCTGGCTCTGGCACCCTTGCACCCCTAAAGGGATGGCGGATGTAAGAAAAGTGCTCAAAATACTTTTTGTCTAAAAGGTTTTCCACTCCTGCGTTTAGACTAAGCCCTTTGTAGTTTATGCCAGCCTTGAGGTTTACTATTGCCCAGCCAGAGGTTTTTAGCTCCTGAAGGTCTGAATCTACCTTATTCTGCGTAGCTGAGGCTACCGTTTCTGTTTCTATAAACCAAGTGCCTTTGTCGTACCTTACTCCAATTCTGCCTTTAAGAGGTGGGACTTCCGCTACGTCCCTGTCGTTTATGTTTATGCCGGGCTTTCTGTCCTTTCTTCCTTCCGTGTAGCTTGCACCACCTAAGAGGAAGAAGCTTCCAAACAGGTTGTATGTAGAGCTAAGTTCAAAACCCCAAAAGCGAGCATCCACGTTGGCATAGGTGATGGCGTTCGCTCTTCTGTTAACTGTTATGTAGTCTTGTACGTAGCTCAAAAAGACTGTAGCCTTTGTTAAAGACTTGGGGGTTTGATGCTTCAGACCTATGTCAATTTCCGTGTTCTTTGAAGGTTTGAGCTTCGGATTTCCTACCCAAACACCAGGCAAATAAGTGTATCTTTCCTGAGGGTCTGGCACTCTTACCGCATGCCCAAGACCTGCGAAAAGTTCAAGCTCTGGCGTTATGTTGTAAAAGAGCTGGAGATTTCCAGAGGGGTATGTGTCCCTCTTTGAAGTGCTTCTGGTGTTGTGCACCGTGTTGTAGAGGTTGGTGTTAAACTCAGGGGAGGTGCTTCCGTCTTTTGCACCCACCTCGCTCTCTGTAGTATCCAGCCTAAGACCTGCCACGAACCTGAGGTTTTTGCCGAGTTTTTTGTCATACTCTCCGTATATGCCTACATTGGTTATGTCCACATCAGGTATCATGTATACGGGCCTGTACGTGGCGTACGTCGCTCTGTAGTTTATAGCTTCCCAGTTTCTCTTGTATGCTTCAAGACCGAGCGTAATGTCTCCCAGCTTTCCTTCAACTCTTCCGCCGTAAGTT
Source organism: Aquificaceae bacterium (assembly GCA_025057455.1). Taxonomy (GTDB): domain Bacteria; phylum Aquificota; class Aquificia; order Aquificales; family Aquificaceae; genus Pampinifervens. Next base: position 1,729 of record JANWWY010000009.1, on the reverse strand, counting down.
TTTGTTTCTGCGTAGGTTTTCATAGAGTAGGGTCTGGGTGCGCCGACAGAAGACCTCCTGTACTGGTCTGTCATGTCGTGCTTGACCTGCGTAAAGTAAAACTGAAGCTTAAGTCTATCCTTTACGCTGTAGGTGAGGTTTAGCCTGTCTGTATCGTCGTAGATGGCATCCATTCTGAGAGCTGGGTATAGCACGTGGTCCGCTTCTTGCCTTGTGTAGGTTATCTCAAAAAGGTGGTCCTTTATGGGAGAGAGACCAAACTTCGCCCAGTAGGTGTTTATATCAAAGGCTTTGGAATTAACCTTTTCTGGTCTATAGGCAGAGTTTGGGGGTGTGGGATGCCCAGCGGCATATTCAGTAATCCTTTTTCCGTCTCCATCTTTGTATGGCTTAGAGTACTTGTAAGAGTATCCTGCCAAACCGTAAAACTTTTCATCCCTGTAAGATACCGTAGGAGAAAAGTTTATGAAGTTAAAAGAACCAGCGGTGGCATTTAGCCTAATTCTAAAGCCCATGTCTGGTTTTTTGGTTATTATGTTTACAAGCCCACCCATAGAACCCTGATGCCTTATGTCAAAGGGACCTTTTATGACCTCTATTTTCTCCACCTCAGAAAAGTCCACATGGAAAGCTGGTGGGTCCATCCTGTTAGGGCATGCACCGTGAACCTCTGTATCATCAATGAGGACGTTAATGTTGTCTCTTTGGAAAACCCTTATAACTACATCGTTGGCTATGCCCGCCTTTCTTACTTTGTGAATACCTTCCAGCTTTTGCAGGGCTTCACCCACATCCTTGGCAAAGGACTCTCTAACCTCCCTTATTTCAAGGCTATCCTTAAAGGTTTCTCTCTTTCCCTTTACCTCTACTTCCTTTAGTAAGACCTCTTGGGCAAAAACCGGAAGACTAAAAACTGCACCCAACAGAAAAACCTTTTTCATACTAACACCTCCTTACCAAGATATAACTCTTACCCTCTCTTCGGATAAAACTCCAAAGACCGTGTCTGGCTTTCCAAATTCCGCACCCTTTATGAGTTCTTTTACTCCCAACATCTGGGCACAATGGGGGCATACATACACTTTTCCACCCCTGGCTATGAATTCCTGAAGCATCTTACCTGCCTGAGACGGTTTTCCTTTGGCATCTGCCAGTCTTACACCCTCGGAGTTTAGCCATATAACTGTCTTGTTGCCCCTATCAAGAGATACCATAGCAAACCTTATTGCCATGACTGCTGATGGAGTCTTGTCCTTGGTAAGGTTTACCATAACTGTTAAGTTGTCCTGAGCTTTCTGGTGGTGCGAATGCATCTCGTGGGACCATGAAGGCAAAGAAACAATAGGCATAATGCTAAGAAGGCTTGTTAATATTAAGCCTCTAATTCTCATTATTTTACCTCCAATTTCATGTGGTATTAACATTATAGATTGTGTTATGACTAATGTCAAGTTTCTAAGTTAAATTAGCACTACTACCAGAGAGAATAAAGCTCTCGTATAGATATGAACTTAAAGGATTTTCTTGGGCAGTTTACGCCTTAGGTGCTTGTGTTCAGCTTGCAATATTGGAGTTATATTGTTTTTTCCCCATAATACTTAGCAAAACCCAATCATCCCAAGCAGTAGAAATATCTACCAGAAGCCCTCTGTTGGCTCTAAACTGTCGCTAACTACTTGACATACACGTCCATATTGATTTAACATGTTAAAAGGGATATTTGTTAGGG
>JANWWY010000008.1 GCA_025057455.1 Aquificaceae bacterium | reverse complement strand
GGGTGTTTCTCCTGGAGAATCTTTTAAATAATGTTTAGAATTCCCTAAGTCCAGCGTAGGAAGCTAAAGTAGACTCTTGACAAGGCGGAAAAAGACGTTAGGGGAATTCACTAAACTTTTTTAGTATAGTTTTACATACTGTCTAAATTTGTCAAGAACTTTTCAAAGGATAATTCTAATGCTTTGTAATTTGGCTTTATGCTGTCCTTCTTAGGAAGTGTAAAAAGGGTTTAGATATGAGTTTATACTGCTATTTACCTGTTTTCAGCAAGGACTTTGGGACTGGTTTTCTTATGAACCCAACGGAGGTTATAACTGTAATCTCGGCCCTGACGGTTGTCATAGGCATCAAAGTAAGCCTATTTAAACAGGAGAATTGACGACCTATCCAACCCCTTTTCGTGTCCCCGCTTAGCCCAAACTCGTGCAATTTGTCCCTTCTGTTTATCATAATCCGTGGGTATACTGTGGAAAAGAAATTTTCAGGACCCAAAGACAACCAACAAGGAGTTATAATATTGCCCTATGCGTAGGCGCATCACAACTTTTGGCATAAACTCAAAAATGAACTTTTGACAAGGGGTTTTATATATTTTCTGGCAAATTACAAAATTGCAACTATAATACTAATACATTCCTAGCCGGAGTGGCGGAACTGGCAGACGCAGGGGATTCAAAATCCCCCGCCCGCAAGGGCGTGCGGGTTCGACTCCCGCCTCCGGCAGTATGCCATGAAAAAGGTTATAGTGCTACTTTCTGGTGGAATGGATAGTGCCACATTACTGTGGTTATGCAAAAGGGAATTCCAGCAAGTCTATGCCATTTCCTTTGATTATGGACAAAGGCACAAGGTAGAGCTGAAGTATGCAAAGCAGTTGGCAAGCATTGCAGAAGTGAAAGAACATATCCTCGTAGAAGTGCCCCACTACAGGTTTATAAGAAACTCTGCCCTCTTGGAAGGTGGTCCTGAAGTGCCAACGGGTTCGTACACTCAAGAAGTGCCAGCCACAAACGTTCCAATGAGAAATTTAGTTTTCTTGGCCATAGCTGGCTCCTTTGCGGATAGCCTTGAGATTGACCACATAGCCATAGGCGTTCATGCCTTAGACACCCCCTACCCCGATTGTAGAGTGGAGTTTATAACGGCTATGGAAGCTGCCATAAATGCGGGTTCTGCCTATGTAGCAAGGACAAAAAGAAGAATACATCTATATGCACCTTTTCTTGGCTTTAGTAAAATAGACATTGCAAGACTTGGGAAAAGCCTAGGAGTCCCCTTTGAAAAGACCTATTCTTGCTATATGGGTACAGAGCCTCCCTGCGGTGTATGCGCCACCTGCCTGCAAAGAGAAGAAGCCCTAAGGGCCGTTATGCAAGCATAAGAAGTATCTCTTCCACTCTCTTTACAGGATTTTCTGACCTCAAAATGCTTCTTCCCATTACCAATATGTCCGCACCCCTTTGAAGAGCTTCTTCCACGCTTATCACCCTCTTCTGGTCCTCTGCTGGCTGACCTTCTAGCCTTATGCCGGGAACCACAGCCAAAAAAGGTCTTTGAAGTCTTTCTTTGAGGAGAGTTACCTCTTGACCAGAGCATACTATTCCATCAAACCCAGTTTCAACGGCAAGCCTTGCAAGCTCAAGTACGTGGCTTTCTCTATCCCTGCATATGCCCAAGTCAAGTAGGTCTTCTTCACTTAAACTTGTTAGCAAGCTAACACCTAAGAGCTTTATCTTACCCTTTACTTCTACCGCCTGTTTTAGTGCTTCCTTACCTGCACTTATGTGTATGGTAAGATAGTCCGCCCCCAAATCTCTTGCAGATATAACGCCCTCTTTTACTGTATTAGGGATATCGTGAAGTTTAAGGTCAAGAAAAAGCTCAAAACCTGTCTCTTTCACCTTGTCTGTGATGACCTTGTGGTGGTTTATAAAAAGCTTGTAGCCTACCTTGAAGATGAGTGGATAACCTCTAAGCGCACCTACAAGGTCCAAAGCCTGCTGTAAGTTTGTGTCCAAAGCTATGCAAAGCTTAGCCATAGATTCTTCTTCTATAGTTTTCAAGAAGTCTAAGACCTGCCTTTTGGCTTTTTTCTGGGTGGAACTGAACTGCAAAAATGTTTTGATACTCCACTGAGGATACAAAATCTATACCGTAATCTGTCTTGGTAAGTATTACATCCTCCCTCTTTGGAACCACATGGTAGGAGTGAACAAAATAGAAGTATTCTCCGTCCCTTAATCCTTCAAGCAAATCAGAAGGCTTATTCTTCCACAACTGATTCCAGCCTATGTGTGGAACCTTTACTGTTGTTGGAAGAAGCATTACCTCACCTTCTAACACACCCAAACCCTCCGACTCCCCAAACTCGTAACTTTTTTCAAATAGAAGCTGGAGACCTAAACAGATACCAAGATAGGGTTTCCCCTTCTCCACATGTCTGAGTATCTCCTTCAAAAGTCCAAGTCTTCTTAGGTTTTCCATGGCATCCCTAAAGGCTCCCACGCCCGGAAGCACTATGGCATCAGCCTTCTTTACCTCCTCTGCCTCCGAAGTAATTTTCACACGGAATCCAACCCTTTCAAGAGCCTTAGACACGCTCCTTAGATTTCCCATGCCGTAATCTATCAAGACCAGGTTCAACTTCCCCAACCTCCAAGTAAGAGAGATATTTCAGCCAGCTTACCCGTTGTAAGAAGCACGCCAAGGAGCACTAAAAGCACACCACCTACTACTTCCACAATACCGAAAAACTTGCCAAAACTGCGCACAAATCCCAAGAAGGCAGACAAAAGACCACCGGCAATTAGGAAGGGTATGCCCAACCCCATAGAATAGGCAAGGAGAAGGCTTGCACCTTGCAAGGCAGTATCTTGTTGGCTTGCGTAAAGAAGAATAGAACCAAGCACTGGACCTATACAAGGGCTCCACCCAAAAGCAAAGAGCATGCCAACTATCAAAGCTCCAAAACCAGAAACGCTACCCCTCAACTCTTTTCTCATCTGTCTGTATAAAACATTATGAAAGCCAAAAAGGTAAAGGAAAGAAACCACGAGCAGGATGCCCAATAAGTCAAAGAGGACTTTCTGAGAAAGCATGTTGAAGAAAAAGAGAGACAACAGGAGCGAAGCAACACCAATAAGCTCTTTGAGAAAGTTGGGCCTTAGAAGAACACCTGCAAAATGAAGCCCGAAAAAGACCACAAGACCGCCACCCACCTTAGCTATGTAATCCTGATACTCTCTAAGAAGACTGCCTATGCCCGTGGCTGTTGCTCCCATCAATGTAAAAACTACGGAAAAACCCACTACAAAGAGAAAAGAAGCTATAAAAGCACGCTTGCTGAATCCTCCCCTTTCCTTTACTTCCTGTGCACCTATGCCCGAGATGTAGGACAAATAACCAGGTATTATAGGAAGGACGCATGGAGAAAGAAAAGATATAAGACCTGCACTAAAGGCAATAAACAGAGAAACTTCTGTCATTGAGTACCTCCATAATAGATTATATTATTCCAGGATGTAAAAAGGCTCTTTTCCTGCAAGGTTAAAAATCTTTGCCCAGAAGAGTAGTAGTCTATAATGAGTTTCCATTGATTGCCTTTCAGCTTCGCTTTTTTCAGCCATGGCATAGCCAAGGTCAAAGGCAAGCTCCAATTCGTACTCAGACCTTCTCAGAGTTAGGTTTTCCTCTGCAAACTTTTCTCTGGTTTTAGCCTCTACCAGCTTTGCCCTAAGGTATTCCCATTCATAAGGGGCCGAAAAGAATATAAGCTTTAAGCTTCTCTCAAGATTTTCCTTTTCCGCTTGAACAGACCTTTTTAGCATAGAGAGATAATCAACCCTATAGTGCCTTCCCGCATCGTATATGGGCGTAGTAAGCTCCAGACCTGCCTTGTCGGTGGAAACCTTCAGGTTTATCCTAGGAGCTATAGTCTGTTTTGCCCCCTTTATATCCTCATGGTAGCTTTTTATTTCCAGTTCCTTTATCTTAAGACTGGCGTTGTTCCTTAGGGCATCTTCCATGAGCTTAGAAAAGTCCGCCACGAGCCTTTCTGGTTCTCTTAAATTAAGGTCCTTGAGCTCCAGCACGGCTTCGTAGGGCAAGCCAGTAAGCTGTTTAATCTCTAAAAGAGTGTAGTTATACATGTATTGTGCATAAAGAAGCTCGCTTCTTTTCTCTCTGTAAACTGTCTCCAGCTTAAAAACTTCGTGGTCTGTGGTGAGACCTAATTCCTTTCTTTCCCTTGCCCTATCGAAACGCACATAAGCTATGGCCATCTCCTCCCTCTTTACCTCTGTAAGCTTCCTATAGAGATGTGCATCAACAAAGAGCTTTAATATTCTCAGCTGAAGGTCTCTGTACAGTTGTTCCAACATTATCTGTGCGATATCTCTTTTAATCTTTGAAAGTTCTATTCTTGATTTTGTCCTTTGAAACTCATAAAGAGTGCTCACTACGTTTATGTTTGTATCTAATTTTGTATCCTTCTTGTCAAAATCGTAAAGGAGGGAGGCACCCACAAAAACCACAGGAAGATAGTATCTCTGGGCCAAGTGGTAGTCTATATCAAGAGCCTTTATCTGTAATTGTAGTTTCTGAATTTCCTTGTTGTTGTTGAGTGCAAGGTTGTATGCACCTTTGTAGTCAAGGGTAATAATTTCCTGTCCAAAAGAAAATCCAAGCATAAGTATTATGAGAAAGTATTTCATCTTCCTTTGTTTTCTCTGAGGAATTGAACAAGATTCTTGGTCTTGTAATGACCTTCTACCACGTATCTACCTAAAAGTATAAACTCCTGAGGCTCTATGTATCCGGGAACCTTGACTATAGGTTTACCCTCCGCATCAAAGAAAAGAAAGACGGGTGTAAGTCTTACACCATGCTTAAGAGAAAACTGTTTTTCTGTTAATTTTTTTCCGTCTATGTCCACTACCTCGTTTGACCCTCTTATGTCTATTTCTACCATGTAGAAGTGTTTTGTGAAATATTCTTGCACTCGCCTATCCTGAAAGGTAACTTTTCTCATCTTATCGCAGAAGGGACATCCTTCCTGATGGAACATAACAAAGAGGAGTTTGTTTTCCCTTCTTGCCTCTTCCAAGTCTTCTCTGAGGTTCAGAAAAGAAGGTTTTAGGAAGGGTGTAGCCTCTGCAAAAGGCACGAGTAGAGAAAGAATAATCAAGACAAACAAAACTCTCATGGCAGGCACCTCGCTATAAAATTTAAATAGTTAAACTAATCTTTTTATTCTTTCATCCCTTCCTATTATGTCAATTATCCTTACACCGAACCTGTCCTCAACTATAACTATTTCCCCCTTAGCAACCAACTTCCCGTTGACCTTTATATCAACAGGACTTTCCACACTCTGCTCCAACTCCACTACAGACCCCGGTGCTAACTGTAAAAGCTCACCCAAGGTCATTGTGGTAGAACCCACTACAACTTCCAAACGCATAGGTATATCTAAGAATTTCCTCAGTCTGTCGGACAATTCTATATTTGGTTGTTCGCCTTTGGATTCTTCAGATGGTTGGTTTTCTCTGGAAGCCTCTTGTTGTTCCCTTATGGCTGAAGACCAGTTTTCCGCTGTTTTTTCCGGCTCCTGGTACATGCTAATCCTCCATATCTACATATCTTTGCAGTTTTATGGCTTTTCTATTACCTGTTTGACCAAGAAAGGCTAAGAATTTTGAAATACCTTCTATCCTAACCTCGACAGGTTCTCTTAATAACCTGTTTAAAGCTATTACATCTCCTTCTTTCAAATCAAGAAGTTTCTCAAAGATTATTTCCGCACTTCCCAGTATGACTTCAAGATTTACCTGTATTCCTTGAAGGGCTCTTATCGCATCTTCATGAATGTCTTTTAGCTTCAGGTCTGCAGAACCTTTTAGCAGGTCTTTGTAGGGCACTACGGCGTTTTCTGGTATGGCAAGTTGTATATAACCTTCATTTCCCTCTATGATTACATTTAGTTTTAGGATTATAAATCTTTCTCTGGTACGGGCTGTAGTTAACAGCGTGGGCTTTGTTTCCATACTTATAAGCTGTATCCTCACATCCATCATAGTTTTCCAAGCCATTTCAAGCTCTTGATAGCAGACATTAAAGAGCCTTTGAATAATCCTGAACTCTATTCTCGTAAAGTCTCTATCTTCCACCTTGTTGCTTCTTGCACCGCCTCCAAACACACTGCTAACTATCACATATATGAGTTTTGGGTCCACCGCTAAAAGGCAAGTGCCCCTTAGGGGGTCTACGCTTAACAAACCTATGGCACAAGGTGTTGGTAATGTTTTCACAAAGTCCCCAAACCTCATAACACTAACACTCTCTTTAAGAATGTTAGGTATGCTTGCAACCAAAGAAGCCATCCCCCTTCTTAAGCCACTTATCCATCTTTCAAAGATTAATTCAAGCCCAGGCAGTCTACCAGCCGATATGTGTTCAAACATGGACAAGTCTAAGGGTTTTACATCGTATGTCTTTTTCTCCTCTTTCCTTCCTAATGTCTGCAGTAAAAGGTCTATTTCCTCTTGGCTAAGAAGCTCGTCCGCCATGTTTAAGTTTTACTCCTTAACCATCCCTTTATAATTTTTGCTACCTTTTCTGGCTCTTCTTTGGCCACTTTGACTATTGTCTCAACCGCTTCTACCTTCTCCGCTTTGAGTCTTATTTCCTCGGCTCCTTCCATTATTTCAACGGAAGGAGGACCAACCACCATGGGCATTGTGGGTACTTCCTTTTTCCTTATCAGTCTTCTAAGAGTTATCAATAGGACAATTGCACTTACCAAAGCAAAAAGGGCAATCAATGCAAGCTTTATGTACTTTTCATAGTCGGGTGTTGCCTTTTCTGGCGCAGGTCTTTGGAAGGCTATGGACTCTACGGTTATCACATCACCTCTTTGAGGGTTTATGCCTGCAGAGGCTGTTACTACTCTTTTTATCTTTTCAAGGTCAAGGTTCTTTATGTTAGCGTCCACCATCACACCTATGCTCAATCTCTTTACCTTTATAAGAGGGTCAACGCTGTAAACTTCCTTCTTACTTACCTCGTAATTGGTTATGGTCTCACTTTTTTCTGTTAGTACCTGTCCTGCTCCAGCGATAGCTCCAGTAGCTGGTGGAATGTTAGCTTGAGTGCCAGGAATACCCGCCACACCACCACTGGTGCTCCTTTCTTTTTTCTTTTGCTGACTTACCACCGCAGTCATGTCTGGGTCGTATATCTCTTCTCTTTGCTCCCTTCTCGTAAAGTCAAGCTCTGCGGAAACCTTAACCCTAACAGAACCATAGCCCAAGACCTCTTCCAAAGCCCTTTGAACCTCTTTTTCAAGTCTCTTTTCATATTCAGACTTTAGCTTTAGCTCTTTATCTCTTATATCTTCTTCTAACAAGGCTGTAAGGTCTCTTCCCTTGTCGTCCACTACAACAACATTCTTCGGCTTTAGGCGCGGAACACTTGATGCTACGAGATTTCTTATAGCCTTTACTTGTTCTGGCGTAAGCTCACTACCGGGTTTTAGTTTCAAAAATACGCTTGCGGTGGGCTCTTCCTCTTCTCTGAGGAAGATGGATTTTTGAGGCATACCTATGTTTACCCTTGCATCCTCCACGCCAGACATCCTCATAATGGTCCTTGCAAGCTCTCCCTCCACAGCCCTTTTGAAGTTTACCTGGTTTTGAAAATCGGACACACCTATGCCAGTTTTGTCAAAAACTTCATAGCCTACTATACCCTTACTGGGTATGCCCTTTGAAGCCAGTTTGAGCCTAATATCCCTGACCTGCTGTTCGGGAACTAAAATACTCCTTCCATCCTGTCCTATTTTGTAATTCACACCCTCCTTATCAAGCTCTGCCATGATGGCGGACATGTCTTCTTGAGAAAGACCTGAATACAGCAAAGTGTAGTTGGGTCTGGTGGCCAGGGTTGCTATGGTTATGACTACTCCCAAGACTAAGATGGGCAGACCTATCAAGAGAAGCCTTTGAGTAAGCGATAGAGAGTTGAATTTATCCTTTAATCTTTCTAAGATTTCTCTCGTTTTTTCCATCCTCTAAACCTGCATTCTGTTTAGTTCCTGAAAGGCTTCCAAGAGCTTGTTTCTGACCTGTATTAGCAGGTTCATGGCTACACTTGCCTTTTCTAACTCCACCACCAGTTGATGAAGAGATATGTCTTCACCCCTCATGACAGCCTCCTTTACAGCCTCAGACCTCTTTTGCTGTTGGTTTACCCAGTGTATAAAGCTCTCAAGCTCTTTGACAAAGTCTGAACTAGCTTCCCTTTTTGTGGCATGGGTGCCTTTTAAAAATCCATCTATAGACCTTATCTCCATAGCTCCAGCGTTCTTTGGGCGAGCTCTCTCGTGGTTTTGAAGGCGTTTAGGTTTGCCTCATAGCTTCTCATAGCAGAAATCATATCGGCCATTTCCTTTACAAGCTCCACGTTTGGGTAGCTCACAAAACCCTCTGCGTTTGCTCTTGGATGAGTTGGGTCAAAAACAAGCCTAAAGGGCTCGTCAGACTCCACGATTTCCCTCACCAGCACAGGAATATACCCCTTCTGAAGGTTTTCCGGAGTTTCTACTGCTTCAAAGACTGGCTGTATTTTCCTGTAGGGCTCACCCATGGTTCTGTAAGACTCAAAGTTTGCCAAATTGCTGGCTATGGTATTAAACCTTATCCTCTGGGCATACATGCCGCTGGCGGATACATCAAAAGCCCTAAAAAGGTCTATCATTGCCTACCCTCCCTTATGACATTGTTCAACTTCTGAAGACTGCCCATAGCAAACCTCATGTAAACTTCGTAGGCTATTCTGTTTTGTGTCATCTTTGCCATTTCTTCTTCTACGCTTACATCGTTAAGGTCATTGCCCACCAATCTTTTTCTTAACTCAAAGACCTTAAAGTCTTCAAAACTCTTAGGCCTTATATGCTTCACGTGTGTGACCTTTAAAGGGTTTTCCTCGTGGACTTGAAAGGCAACATCCTTTGTTCTGTAGTTGGGCGTGTCTGCGTTGGCAATGTTGCTTGCTATTATTTTATGCCTTTTCCATGCGTAGTTAAGGTACGGTAAAACCTTCTCCACCCCTTTAAAAATGTCCATACATTACCCCCATAAAGCTATTATAACCCTGCTTATTATATTATCCTTCCCTTTAGCTTTTTTAACAACCCAATCTATGGTCTCTTGGTCTTTGGTGAGTTCTCCAGCTTTTGCCAGCCTGTAGGCTATGAACCAGTATAGGTCACCTTCCTGAGCGGTTTCTAAATATTTCCTGTAATAGGTTTTTGCCTTTGCATATTCACCTCTCAAATAGTAAAAGTCCCCCACCTCAAGGAGTGCTATCTCAATATAAGAATTAAATCGGTCAGGAAGTTTTTCATTTAGCAGAGCTTCCAGCATCTTTGCGTCCTTTTTGTAAATGCCCAGTATTAGAGAAGCTTCATGTCTATCTTCAGCGGTTAGGTCCTTCTGAGCTTTTTCTATAAGGTTTAGTCCTTCCTTATAACCTTCCAACAGTAGTATCTGTCCGTATAGAAAGCTTCTTATGGGCTCTTCCGTTTTTAATACAACATCCTTCATGCTTGTTTCACCAGAGCTGACTACAGCCCTCGCAATCTTCTCGTAACCAAATAGAAGGGAAAAGTTTTCGGGGTTAACCTTGTAAAGGTATATCAAAAACTGAGCTTCCTTGTATGCGTCTAAGTCTTGAAAGCTTTTCCTAACTGTTTCCAACATGGGTAAGGTGTCAATCCTTATATCTTGAAACACAATTTCCTTTGGTATGGACAATTTTTTTAGCTTAAGGAGGTCTCCGTCCCCCGTTTTTCTTTCCTTTAAGATATAGTTGTAAAGACCCAACACTGCAGGTGTGGAGTATAAGCTGTTAAGGTCAATCCAGGCTATTTTGTTCAAGGTTTGTTTATAGTCCTTGTATTCTTGCTTGTTCTTCTCCAAAAAGTCTGGAAACAGCCAAAGCTGTGAGAGGAGAAGTCTGTTTTTTATGTTATTTAGGTTGGACATGTTTTCCAACCTCTTTTTGGCGTCCGCATAGTTCTTACTCATCAAGTAAACAAGAGTAAGATAGTAATTTACAGAATCCTGATAAGTCCTATACATATCCTTTCTGTCAAGCTGTTCAAAGTAAAAGGTGGCATTCCTCCAGTCCTTTATCATAAAGCTACCTACCGCATATCTGTAGAGAAACTCTGGGTCATCCTCCAAATATCTGTTTAAACTGCGCGCCTCTTGGAGGTCTGCTAAGGCTTGCTTATAATCACCCTGGTTGAAGGCATAAAAACCTCTCACAAGATAATAGAGATATCTCTTTTCAACTAAAAGATTAGGGTCTATCTGGTCCAGTAGCATGTAATTGGAACCTTGGGAAAGGGCATCCGCATGGAGGAAACTAATAAGATAGTCAACCCTACCAGTTTCTCTGTAAAGAGCTAAAAAAAGGTCCTTTGCCCTATCATAAAAACCAAGCAGGAAGTAAGCCTGGGCTATAAACTCTTTTTGAAGGGAAAGGTATGTTGCTTTTTTGTAGTGATAGGGATACATGTTTAGGTAGGCTATGGCTGAGGCAACCCCTGCCTTTTCTCCAGTTCTGTAAGAAAGCCATGCATAGGACATGCCTATGTAAAGATAGGAAAGTTCACCATAGTAGCCCTCCACATCTGCAAGGTAGGACCTACCAAATTCAGCTATGGCATCCTTATAGTTACCCTGCGTGAATTCTATGTAGCCTCTGTAAAAGTAGGTTTGAGCAAGCTTTACATCTTCTTTTTCCCTCTCTGAAGAGAAAGAGAGCAAAAAAACAAGCAGAAAAAGTAGAAACTTTTTGGATAAAGTGCTATGCGCGTAAGCTGTACGCCTTGTGCCAAGAGTTTCTGAACTCTTCAAACCTACCCTCCTTTATAGCCTCCCTGATGTTTTCCATAAGCCTATGATAGAAGCGAAGATTGTGTATGGTGTTAAGTATGTATGCGGATATCTCCTCTGCCAAGAAAAGGTGTCTAAGATAGGCTCTCGTAAAATTCTTACAGGTATAACAGTCACACTTTTCATCAACAGGTGAAAAGTCCTTTTTGTACCTTTCATTGCGTATGTTTATTTTACCCTTTGAGGTAAAGAGTGTTCCAGTTCTTGCCATGCGTGTGGGTGCTACACAATCGAACATGTCCACGCCTTTTGCCACCGCTTCAAGGATATCCTCTGGCATGCCTACGCCCATAAGATAACGGGGTTTCTCCGGAGGCAGGTGTTCGCACACAACTTCTGTCATGGCATACATTACCTCCTTTGGCTCACCCACAGAAAGACCACCTATAGCGTAGCCAAAAAGGTCTCTTTCAACGGTCTTCAGGGCCGATTCTATCCTCAAGTCCTCAAAAAAAGCACCTTGCACTATGCCAAAAAGAACCTGCTCTTCGCTTTTCTTTGCCTTTATGCTTCTGTCAAGCCAGTTTATGGTTCTTTCTAAGGCTATTTTCGCATAGGCGTACGTGGTAGGATGCTCCACACATTCATCCAAAGGCATAATGATGTCAGAACCAAAGATTTCCTGTATTTCTATCACCTTTTCTGGTGTAAAAAAGTGAAGGTCTCCAGCCAGATGGTCTCTGAACTCTACACCTTCGTCCTTCACTTTCACCTTTGACTTTCCATCACCTCTACCCCTTGCCAAGGAAAAGACTTGAAAACCACCACTGTCCGTCAAAATGGGCCTTTGCCAGCCTATGAAGTTATGAAGTCCTCCCGCCTCTTTTATTATCTCTACTCCAGGTCTAAGGTAAAGATGGTAAGTATTTCCTAAAATAATCTGCGTGCCTATCTCTAAAAGTTCCTTGTGAAGCATAGCCTTTACGGTCCCTTGCGTTCCAACGGGCATAAAAACTGGCGTCTCTATTCTTCCGTGGGGTGTTATAAACTCCCCTAACCTTGCTTTCCCTTCCGTTTTTATAACCTTAAAGGAAAACATATTAACATTTTATACATGAAACCCGTGCTAATTCTTTCAGCCACCCATAAGGTTAAGGGGCTTCTTAGAAGTTTAAGTCTAAACACCGTTTGCGAAGATTCAAGATGCCCCAACATAGGTGAATGCTTCAGTTCTGGTACAGCTACTTTCATGATAATGGGAGATACATGCACCAGAGCCTGCACCTTTTGCAACCTAAAGAGGGGAAAGCCTGCACCCCCAAACCCAGAAGAGCCCTACAACCTTCTTCAGGCTGTGAGGAAGCTGGGTTTAAAATATGTGGTGCTAACATCCCCAACAAGGGATGACCTTCCCTACGGCGGTGCGGAACACTTTTACGCATGCGTTAGAGTGCTAAAGGACAACATTCCTGACATAAGGGTGGAGGTGCTCGTGCCGGACTTTAAGGGCAACCATCAAGCCCTTGAGATAGTTCTCTCCGCAAAGCCAGATGTTCTGGCTCACAACATAGAAACTGTGCCCAGGCTTTACCATAGGGTAAGAATAGGTTCAAAGTACGAAAGAAGTCTTGAAATCTTACAAGAAGCTAAAAAGCTTGCTCCTCATATACCCACTAAGTCAGCCCTTATACTGGGATTTGGAGAAAGGTGGGAAGAAATCCTGCAAGTGCTGAGAGACCTAAGAAAAGTCCAATGTGACCTTATTACAATAGGACAGTACTATCAGCCATCAAGAAACCACCATCCTGTTGTCAAGCACTACACTGATGAGGAATTTGAAGAGCTCGAGGCTTTTGCTCGTTCCCTCGGTTTTAAAGGTGTGGCATGCGGAGCTCATGTTAGAAGCTCTTACAGAGCCTTTGAGCTATCTTTGTTCCTCTAAGAGTTCCCTCTCTATTTCAAAGTAAAGGTAGTAGGCATTTACCGGGTTTACTTCAAAGAAAACCGACAGTTGGGCATACTCTGGGTTTATCTTCAACATCTCCTCATTAGCTCTGTTTCTTACTTCCTCCACGCTGTAGCCCTGCTGATAAAGCTCCTTTACCACCATCCTTATGTCTCTTATGTAATTTTCTGTCCACCTTACCTGACCCAGTATTTTTTCTTTTCCGTAAATAGGTTCTCCATGTCCAGGGAGAAGAATTTCTGGGGAGAGTTCCTTTATACTTTCAAGACACTGTAGCCAAGTGCGAGAGTGCCCAGAGCCTAAAAAGGGAACGCGCCCACCAAAGACCAAATCCCCCGCAAAGAGTATTCTCCTTCTGGGCATCCATAAGACAAGGTCGCTGTCGCTATGACCCTTACAAAGGTGATGTATTTCAAGGGTTTCCCCTCCCAGCTTTATTGTCATGCTTGTTGAAGTTGTTATGTCAGGTCCTATGAGCTTTGTTCCCTTCATAAGTTTTTTACCAAGAAGCTCCAGTCTTGCACTGTACATCCTGCTTGCTGCATCGCTTTGAAGATAATCCTCAGACCAAGGATGTGCTATTACCAGGGCACCGGCATCCTTCAGGGCTTTTAATCCGTAGAAATGGTCTGTATGGTAGTGGGTAATCAATACATACCTTATGGGAAGCTTACTCTTTGTTCTTATGGCTTCAACGAGTTCCTTTCCAAGCCTATAGGTACTCAGTGCATCTACAACAAATACGCCTTCCTTTGTGATTACAAAGTATGAGTTAGAGATAAAACCCCTGTTTTCCTTGCTTACCTGTTCGTAAGTGCCAAATACACCGTACACACCAGGAGCAATTTCCCTAAGGGTATCCTTAACATGCCTTGGGTAAGAAAGGGAAAGGAGGGGAAGAAGCAAAAGAAGAAAGAGTTTACTCACCTTTTGTCTCTTTCAATGCCTGCTTTATGTCCTGGTCCGCTCTTTTGAAGATTTCCGCGTTTTCCTTGCTTAGGTGTTTTCCGTATGTCTTTAGGAGAAAGGGTATGTTTATGTATCCTGTGGCTACCTTCCCATTCTTTTCGTAGAGGTATACCCTGCAAGGTGCAAGCGTTCCAAACTGTGGAATGTCCTTGAGTATGGCTTCGCCATAACTAAGATTACAGGCTAAGAATATAGAGAATTTGGGACTTTCCCTTCTTACATCCATAATGTCCAGTATGTTCATGTTTACACCATCTAAGGAGGTCTTGTAGAGGGTTTTGAAGGTTTCAAAGTCAATACCTTCCACAACTTCCTCGTAAACAAGGTCTTCCTTTAGTGGTGGAATTTGAGGAACTATTGGTCTGTTGGTACTTATCTTTGCTAAAGCGGAGTGGAGCCTACGATAGACATCGCTCACAGCCCTTCTCTCAGATAGAGTTAGGTTTGCTCTATACCTTGTCAGGAAAATACTATGGTTTACAACCGTTGCCTTTACCCTGCCACCCTCCTCGTAGACCGCTACACTGCAAGGCACAACATTGCTAAGAGCGGGTGCCTTCAGTAGCACCCTATCCATACCTTCAAACTCACAACCGAAGACCACGTAGTAGTTCCTGAAGGCTTGATTGCCTCTAGCCCTTATGGCATCAGATATGGTTAGAGTTCTCAAAACCTTCAGTTTCTGTGCTTCCATGCTTTTTCTGACCGCCTCAACACCAGCCTTGAATTCCCTTTCCTTGAGATTGTAGGTTACGTACATAACTTTCATAGGGTCCATTGCCAGTACAAAAAGGGGAAGCATAAGAAGCAAGAAAAACCTCAACATTGCTTACCTCCAGTAGCAGTCTGTATTGTAGGGATGGTCAAGCACCTTAACATTGGGCTTTCTGTCAACATGTACATCCTTCTTCTTTCTTATATAGTCTATCACAATCTCCCTTATGTTCTTCTTTTCAGGCTGGACTCCCATGGGTGGTGGGCCACCGTAAACCGCCACCAAGTATTCCTTGTCAAGCTCTATAGGTTTGCCCTTTATCCTTACGTTCCTTATCCTGTCGCCTT
This sequence comes from Aquificaceae bacterium, assembly GCA_025057455.1. Classification (GTDB taxonomy): domain Bacteria; phylum Aquificota; class Aquificia; order Aquificales; family Aquificaceae; genus Pampinifervens. Next base: position 36,432 of record JANWWY010000008.1, on the reverse strand, counting down.
GCTTGGTGTTTATCTTTAGCTCGTATTCTACACCGTATATCCTGGACATGTCGCCACCCTGCTGATAGAGTGGGTTAGGATTAAACACATTGTCAGCCACATCCTCCCAAAGGGCAAGAAGGTCTCTACCTTTCCTCTTCATTATAAACACCTCAGGATAGGTCATCCCCAGCACATCATACACATGCTCCACTGTTATCCTCTGTCCGGGTAGGACTGTGGTCCCCCACCTAAAGCCTGGCGACGTGCCCACATCCAAGGACATGACCGCATCCACACCGTGATAGTAGTCCGCTAAGGCTTCACCTATAAGCCTGTCCCAGGTGCTAAAGACCGTATCCCTTTTGTAGAGCATGGTTTGGGCAGTCCCTATGACTGTGTTAAACTCCTTCTCGTAGGGTGCATACCACTTTTTCACCAACTCCCTCGCACCTTTGTCTTCAGGAACAACATCTGAAAGAACAGGTATGAGCTTTAGTCTGTAGCCGTGCAGTTTCCCATTTCTTACATCAAGGTCCATCCTTCCCACAAACTTACCGTGTGAGCCAGGTGAGACTATCAGCGTATTACCAACCTTTACGGGCGTGGGTGTAATATCGTGGGTGTGTCCAGATATGACTATGTCAATACCCTTTACTATTTTCATAAGCGCTATATCCAAAGGAAGACCATCATGGGAGAGAAGTAATACAAGGTCTACCTTATGCTTCTCCCTTAACTCGTTAACATACTTTTGAAGCTCGTCGGGTCTTACGCCAAAGCTCCAGCCTTCTGTGTATACCCTTGGGTTTGCCAAGGGAGTGAAGGGGAAGGAACTTCCAATAATGCCTATTTTTACACCGCCCCTTTCTACCACGTCGTAGGGTGGAAATACTAAGTCTCCAAAGGGCTCTTCTGTAATGTTGTAGGATATGAACTTGGCTTTTAGTTTGTTTTTGACTATATCCAAGAACTTTTCCTTGCCTACAGTTACATCCCAGTGAGCAACCATGTAATCAAATCCAACGTAATTGAGCCAATCCACTACAGCCATACCATCAGTTTTTACCGCTATGCCGGAGGTAGCCCAAGTATCCCCACCGTCAAGCACGAGACATTTATCCCTGCCCCTTTCGTTGACTATGGCTTTTATAACCGTAGCCACCTGCGGGCCTCCGCCAGTCATTCCGTACATCCTTGCAAGCTTTATAAAGCTAACGCAGGAACCCATATAGGCTTCTACAGAACCCGGCTTAATGTTGTAAAACTTCAAAAAGTCCATGCCAGCTAAGTATCCAGGAGTGCCCTTTAGGGGTTCAGGAGCCAACAAATTCATAGGTTCCGCAAAATACATAGGTTTTAGATGTCCGTGAAAATCCGATATAAAAACGAGGGTAAGGTTTCCGTAGGGCTTGAATTCCATGAGTTTTTCAAAGCTTGCGTGTTTTCTTGCAAAGGCCTCTGGAGCAAGGGCTAAAGAAGAAAGAGCCAAAGCAGAGTGTCCTAAGAATTCCCTCCTACTAAGACTCATACTTGACCTCCTTGTTTTTGAAAAAAATTATAGGGGGCAAAGCCCCCAAGGATTTACTTGTTTACTGGAGAATCTGGGTGTAGCAAGAATGTGACTATGTTCATCACATCTTCTGGAGAGAGGGCACCGTTATGACCAAATCTTGGCATGGAGGAGCATGGAAAAGCAGACCATGAATTGTATATGATATTGTACACTATTTTAACACGTTCAAGGGCTTCTGGAGTGTTCATGTTTTCCTTGGTTATGTTCCACCTTTTGCCGTACTGGTAAAGATTGGGCCCCATAGTACCGCCAGGAAGCCCCTTTTCTATTAGGTGGCAGGCATAGCAGTTTCCACCTCTGTCTGTGGGACTATCGGAAAAACCGTAGCTGGCAAACCTTCCACCCCTAGGATTGTCCACTATCTTTTTACCCTCTCTCCAGTCACCCCAGAATATGCCCCATTGGGGATACCTTATATCCGCTTGACTGAGTTGTATAACCTTCTGTATAGCTTGACCTGGCATAACTTCTCTGCTTGGGTACTGGGAACATATCCTTTGGGCTTCGTCCTGCTGAATTTTCCAAGCAAACCTTGGGTCGGTAGAAAGCCCTGAATTAAGAACCTGCATTACATCCTCTTGTTTTGTAGAGGGCTGTTCCTTTTTAGGTTGAGCCTTTTTCTGTTGAGCTTCCGCTGTGCCAAAGACAAGAACTGAAAGACCAGCTATAAACAGGGTCTTTTTCATCTCTCTACCTCCCTATACCTGGTGCCTTTATTTCTGTGCCGTTTCCTGTAGCGTAAAGGTAAGTGGACAGCGCCACAGCGAGGTCTGAGTGGGGTATAAATTCTGGCCATCTCATCTGCCTTATGCATTCCGCATACCTGTAATGCATGGTCATAGGGAGACCCCACCTTACCAGATACTTGGGAAAGATGGCCACTGCGTTACCCGCCTCACCAGGTCTATCTGCGCTCCAGAGCCTTGTGGCTCTTATCCTTACCTCTTGTTTACCTGCATGACAGGTTGCACAGTTAAAGTCCCAAGGTCCAATCCGTGCGTAGTATACTTGTTTTCCAAGGTCGTACATCTTTTTTACCCTTGGGTCTTTCAGGTTCACGTTTATTTTATGTCCGTTGGACTCCATGGTAAGGTACATGATTATGCCATCGTACTCACTTACACAGTTACCAGTTTTACCCCAGCACTGACGGACAAACTTTAAAACCTGGTCCTGTGTCATGCCTGCGTGCTTTTGGAGACACCAACCCACTCTCGTCTCTAAGTCCATAACCTTACCCGCATCCGCAAAGTACCTGGGAAGCTGTGCAGCTGCACCCTTGAAAACACCAGGACCAAGCCCGAGGTCGCACTTGTCAAGATTGTACTTCTTTATGGCATCTTTGCCCACTTCGTACCACACCTCCCCCGGGTTAATACCCTCAGCCAACATTCTGTTAAATTCTTGAACTAGTCTAATTTCTTCTTCTGGGGAGAGTTCCTCCGTTTGGGCAATGGCTTTTGTGGAGAGCAAACCGCCGGCTAAAGCACCGGCAGTAAATATGCTAAAAAACAGTTTTTTCTTCATGTTATGACCTCCCTCATGTAACCTTTATGTCCGCAGTCTTCTCCCACTTACCACCCTTGTTGTCCTCATAAACAATCTTTACTACACCGCTGTCTTCCACTTTGAGAGCTATGGCTATGAAGGGGTTTGCGCTTACGCCAGCACCCATGTTTATGGTGCTCACCAGCTTGTCGTTAAAAAGAAGGTCCAACTTTGTTAGAGTGTGGGGTGGTATTTCCTGACCCGTTGCTGGGTCTTTCCTGGGTGGGCTCATGGGGTGGGTAATCACCATCTGCACGCGAACAACTTCGCCCTTCTTTGCCTCCTTTGGAACACGCAGTATACCTGCACCTATAGCCATTCTACACCTCCTGTTTATGGAATTTTTATAAAGAGCTTAGGGAATTAACCACATCCGCCGGCTGTTACCTTTACCTCCTTTGTGGCCATCACATAGGAACCATCCTTTAGTTTAAGTATGGCTCTGACATTGGAAGTCTCGCCCATTTTAATCCTTGTGGAGAAGAACACTTGACCGTTCATAGGTGTGAGTTTCACATCTGCTATCCATGGCACTGGGTTCTTGTCAACAAAAATCCACAGATGTTCAACCCTCTCTATTGGTATGGTAGACTCTACAGTTACTGGAACATTGGCGCCAGACTCCGCAATGGTGGGTGCAGTCAGCTTTACGTCTGGAACCTCCTTAATTTGAGCAAGGCTTACGCCCAACCTCTTTTTGAGCTCTTCCTCAAGCCTTGGCGTTGAAGCATGGGCAGGTTGTACCCCTGGGACCATAGCTAGTCCCATAACTGCTACAGCGGATAGTGCCAAAAACTTCCTTCTGTTCATGGTTTATACCTCCTTAAGAATTTTTAACATGCCTTTATGCTGTGTTTTTTGCATATACCGTTTATGTAGTTGAGAATTTCCCCCCTCGGCCTGCTTCCAAAAAGAGCTCCTAAGGGTTTGTCTCCTTTCGGGTCGTAAAAAACCAGAGTGGGAACACCGGGCACGCCCAGTTTTCTTGCCCACTTACCGCCTTCTTCGGAGGATATGTTGAGAGCTATAACCACAAAGTTCTCAAGTTTTTTCTGCACATCCTCCTGGTTAAGAACAAACTCCTCCATCTGAGCGCAGTAGGGACAATAATTGCTGTAGAAGTAAAATGCCACCAACTTATTTTGCTTCTGGGCGGTATCTAAGCCCTCTCTTAAGTTTGAGAACCAACTAGCCAAACTTAGGGAAAAGGTCACCAAAATAAGCGTGATTAGCTTCCACATGCTATGTTTCTAATATAGAGGGGTTGCGAGTTTGTATCAATAGGAAGTGTTTATGAAGGGTATAAGCCTGACTTATATAAGAGTTAAAGTTATACCACTGAGACAGAAGCATACCTAAGGCATAAAATATAAAACTTATGGAAAGGGCAAGAAACTTTTCAATCATAGCACATGTTGACCACGGTAAGTCCACGCTGGCTGACAGGCTATTGGAGTTTACTGGAGCGGTCTCCAAAAGGGAGATGAAGGAACAGATGCTTGACACTTTAGAAATTGAGAGGGAGAGGGGCATAACCATAAAACTTCAAGCTGTGAGAATGTTTTATACCGCAAAGGATGGGCAGACCTACACCCTTCACCTTATAGATACACCTGGACACGTGGACTTTTCCTATGAGGTTTCAAGGGCTCTAGCCGCATGCGAAGGAGCCTTACTTTTGGTGGATGCCACTCAAGGTATAGAAGCCCAGACTGTGGCAAACTTTTGGAAAGCGGTGGAGCAGGACTTGGTGATAATACCGGTGATAAACAAAATAGACTTGCCAGCCGCTGACCCAGAGAGGGTTAAACGCCAGATAGAGGAAGTGCTCGGTCTTGACCCAGAAGATGCTATATTGGCATCCGCCAAAGAGGGAATCGGTATAGAACAAATACTGGAAGCCATAGTTAAGAGGATTCCACCGCCTAAAGGAGACCCTCAAAAGCCCTTCAAGGCTCTTATTTTTGACTCCTACTACGACCCATATAGGGGTGCGGTAGCCTTTGTCAGGGTTTTTGATGGGGAGGTAAAGCCGGGAGCTCGTATAAGGCTCTTCTCCACAGGTAAAGAGTTTGAGGTTACAGAGGTTGGAGCACAGACGCCCAAAATGACAAAGTTTGAAAAGCTCTCCGCTGGAGATGTGGGCTACATTGCCGCTTCCATAAAGGACGTAAGAGATATAAGGGTTGGTGATACCATTACCGATGCAAAAAACCCAGCATCAGAGCCAGTTCCTGGTTTTAGACCAGCCAAACCTATGGTTTACGCCGGCATATACCCCTCCGAAGGTTATACCTACAAGGAACTAAGGGATGCCCTTGAAAAGTACGCCATCAACGATGCAGCCATTCAGTTTGAACCAGAGACCTCTCCCGCCCTTGGACTGGGATTTAGAGTCGGTTTCCTTGGTCTCTTGCACATGGAAATAGTTCAGGAAAGGCTTGAAAGAGAATACAACATAAGCATAGTTACCACAGCACCCAGCGTCGTGTATAGAGTTAGGTTAAAGAATGGTCAGCTAACGGAGATAAGGAACCCATCTGAGCTTCCCGAAAACTGGGGGCTTATAGAGGCTATAGAAGAACCCTTCGTCCTCCTTACCGTTATAACGCCCAAGGATTACGTAGGTAGCATAATGAACTTATGCCAAGAAAAGAGGGGAATACAAAAAAAGTTTGTATACCTTGACCAAAACACTGTTTTTCTTGAGTACGAAATGCCCCTCAGTGAAGTTATTATGGATTTTCACGACAAGGTCAAAAGTCTTTCAAAGGGTTATGCCTCTTACGATTACGAATTTATAGGTTTTAGAGAAGAAGACCTCGTGAGGCTAAACATCTTTATAAACAACGAGCCAGTGGATGCTCTATCCTTCATAGTTCACAGAGAAAAGGCATACAGGAGAGCCAGACAGCTCGTAGAAAAGCTTAAGGAGGTCATACCTCGTCAGCTCTTTGAGGTAAAGGTGCAGGCTGGCATAGGTACCAAAATAATAGCATCTGAAAGAATACCACCTCTAAGGGCGAATGTTACCGCAAAGTGCTACGGTGGGGACATAACAAGGAAGAAAAAGCTCTTAGAAAAGCAGAAGGAAGGTAAAAAGAGACTAAAACAGTTTGGAAAAGTGGAGCTACCTCAGGAAGCCTTCCTGACGGTGCTTAAAGTAGATTGAAGGCTTATAATAAAATTCTCGTGGTTTGGTTTTTTCTTCTTTTACTCTTTGCATATGCTTACTCCCTCGATTGTCCTCTTCTAAAGGTAAGATATATGGCTTTAAAGGAAGACATGATATACGAAGACTTGATGAAGGAAGCGGAGTTTCTCATAAACTTGGCTTGCACCAAGGGCAACGCTAAGGCTATGAAATCTGCAGACCAGATTCTTCAAGCCCTTGAAAACATAAAGTTTCCCGAGAGTTTTGGCAAAGATAGAGTGGTTGCAAGCAAAAGGTTAAGAAGGTCCTCCATCCTTCTCAATGAGACACGCAAGCATTCCAGCAAATACCCACAACTTTTCGCCTATCAGCTTCTTTTTTATCAGGTAGCGAGGGAAAACTACAGAGTAGGTGATTACGAATATGCTCTAAAATATTCTATAGCCTCTTACAACCTAGGAAAGGCAATACTGGAGCTAAGATGACCTTCAAAGAGGACGATTATATTCTTATAACGACAGACGAAAGAAAATACTTAAAGCGTATAACCAAAGATTTTAGCTTTAACCTAAAGGATAGGGTCATAAAGTACGAGGATGTAGTGAACAGAAGGCACGGCGAAGTTGTAAAAAGCTTTTGCCTTCTAAAGCCTTCTATAGAGGACATAATACTCCTTGGCTTCCAGAGAAAAACTCAAATCATATACCCAAAGGACAGTTTTTACATAGCTTATAAGCTTGACCTTTCAAAAGAAAAGAGAATGTTGGAGTTTGGCGTGGGAAGCGGTGCATCCACCGCGGTCTTTTCCTTGCTGGCTGGTGAAGTCTGGGCGTACGAAATAAGGGAGGAATTCTTTAATCTGTCCAAGAAAAACTGGGAAAAATTTGGTCTTTGTCAAAATGTAAAGCTTGAAAACTTAGACTTTCTTCAGGCACAGATAGAAGAGGAGTTCTTTGACGCAGCCTTTGTGGATGTGAAAGACCCCATACCTTCTTTGGAAAAGGTTTGGAAAGTTTTAAAACCGGGTGCATCCTTTGCCAGCCTTCTTCCTACAATGAACCAAGTAAGTGCACTTCTAAGGGAGATGGAGCATATTTTCTGTAGTATAGAAGTTGTGGAGATACTTCACAGGCACTATAAGGTAAACCCAGAGAGGCTAAGACCACAGGATACAATGGTTGCCCATACGGGCTATCTGGTCTTTGCAAGAAAGAGGATATAACCCTTCACATCTGGTAAGTCTATCTTGCAGTAGTCATAACCTTCTGGGATTTCACTGCCTTTGATTACCAAAACGTAGCTTTTTGAAAGCCTCTTCAGAAGCGGAAGAATTTTGTCTATCTTTCCAAGAGCTCTACTTACAACAAGGTCAAAGCTTTCTTGCACCTTCTGTGCTTCCTTGCACAAAACCCTGTAGTCTACACCCAGTTTTATCTTAAGATATTCAAGGAAAGAGCACTTTTTTGCCACCGCCTCCACAAGAGTAAGGTCTATCCTATCTCCGTAGTATATCTTTAGTGGAACTCCTGGAAAGCCTGCACCGCTTCCCACATCGCAAACTGAGAGTCCATCTACCTCTATGCCCTTTTCCTCAAGACACAGGCACAAACTCAGAGAGTCCAAAAAGTGTCTGAGGACTATCTGTCTATCTTCCTTTATGGCTGTAAGGTTGTGGACCTTGTTCCACCTTTTTAGCTCCTCCAAATATGTACGAAATTTGTTAGCCTGTTCCTCTGTAAGCTCAAAATGGTTTCTTCTAAAAAGTTCCTCTATCAGCTCTTGAGCAGAAATCTTATGTCCTCCGCCATCTTTTGGGGGTCCTGTTTGGAGGGTGTGTACAGTACTTTTATCTTGTTGTCAGGCGTTATTAGGTATATGGTGGCACTGTGGTCAACAAGGTAACCACTCGCAGACTCCCCTTCCACTTTTCTGTAATAAGCTTTGTATTCCTTTGCCACCTTTCTAATCTCCTCCTCAGAACCTGTCAGTCCAACAAAGGTAGGATAAAAGTAAGGGACATATCCCTTAAGAACCTCAGGCTTGTCCCTGTCTGGGTCTACGCTTATGAACAGCACCTGCACTTTCTGTACCTCTTCTTGATTTAGGTTTTTCATTACCTTTGCCATAGTCTCAAGAGCCATAGGACAAACATCCGGGCAGTGAGTGTAGCCAAAGAACAAAAGCACTATCTTGCCCTGTTCCGTATACTGAAAAAGCCTTACCCTTTTTCCGTTGTGGTCTGTAAGCTCAAAGTTATAAGCTGGCTGTTCGTACAGATGACCGTGGAACTCATGCTTCTTCTCGCAAGAAAAGGAGAAAAGAAGTAAGAGCGTTATAAATAGCGTTAATCTTCTCATAAATTAAAATTTAAGCATATTTTTACCTTTGTGCCAATACCCTTTTTACTTTCTACCTTCATGGACATACCGCTTTTCTGGACTATTAGCTTTGCTATGTAAAGTCCCAAGCCAGAACCTTCCTTGTCAGTGGCTTCCCTGTAGAAGAGCTGTCCAACCCTTTCTGGGTGTTCTATGCCCCTGCCGTTGTCTTCTACCACTAAGCAATCATCTTTGAAGTAAAGCCTAATGCTGCACCCCTCTTCTGTGTACTTGTAGGCGTTTTCAATGAGGTTTCTAAGTGCCATCTTAAAGTATTCCCTATCTATGTTCAATTCCCTTTGTTCCTCAAGGTATTCTACCTTGAACTGCCTCTCTGATTTTATAAACTCGTATTCCTCCTCAAGCTCTGCAAAAATCTGGTTTATGCTTACTCTTTCCAACTTGAGTGGCATCTGGGACTCAAGCCTCATTATGGTGGTAAGCTGTGTTATTAGCTTTTCCATCTTTTCCGATTGCATGATGAGGTTGTTATAGATTTCCTGAAGCTTATTCTCTGAATAGGCACCCATCTGCAAAAGTTCCGACTGTCCCCTGATGTAGGCAAGAGGAGTCTTAAGAGCGTGAGTTATGTTTCTTATAAACTCCCTCTGCCATAGGATTATACCCTTTAACTTTTCCACCATGTTGGCAAATGCTTCCTCCAAAAGCCCAAATTCGTCCTTCCTACCGCTTTTTCTTATGTTGATGTCCAGCTCCCCCCTTGAAATCCTTTCCGATACATCTCTTAGGTAAGAGAGTGGTTCAAAGAGCCTGTTTATGAGTAAGAAGGCAAGCAAAGAGGCCGGTATGGAAACTACAAAAACAAGCCCAAGGGTAAAGAAAAGCACGCGCTTTTCTACCTTCTTTATGCTGTCTAACTTCCCAAGAAGCAAAAGCTGGTAATCTCCTACCTTTTTTACGGTAAAAGCATAATCCTTATCCACGCCCCTCTTCGCCCTTACCATTTTGACTATCCTACTTGCGTCCATTTGGGGAACTTCTCCCTCCAGAAAACCCTCAAACTTCACAACCCTTCCACCCTTATCTATAAGAATGCTGGCTACATCCCTCGATACAACATCCTCAGCTAAGAGTTTAGCGTAGTAGTCAGGGTTCTTGTAGTAGTTTCCGTAGAATTCTATAAGAGGCTTTACCTGATAGTCCATGTAGTTGATAACGTATTGATGAAGTGTAGACCTAATGAGAAGGAGGCTGAAAAGGGAAAAGAAAAGCACGCTACCCATGTATAGACCAAAGAAGAGAAAAAGAACCTTAATCCTTACAGACATCTTCAACACTCAGCATATATCCGTATCCCCTTATGGTCTTTATTAGTTTATGCTCCCTGTCCCCAAGTTTGTTTCTGAGGTTTTTTATGTAAACGTCCACCACATTTGAAAAATCAGCATAAGAATGACCCCAGACCTTTGCGTATATTTCCTCCCTGCTTACCGCAGACCCTGCCCTTTCCATGAGTAGTTTTAGAAGATTAAACTCCTTCTGCGTCGTAGGAATCTTTCTACCTTCATAATAAACCTCTAAGGATTTGAGCCTTAGCTCAAGCCCTCCAACTCTGAGCACCTCAGGGCCGTTTTTTTTGTATCTTCTTAAAACCGCCTTTATCCTTGCGGATAGCTCCTTGAGGGAAAAGGGTTTTGTAATGTAATCGTCTGCACCCGCAGACAAGCCTTCTACTTTGTCTTCAATCTGAGTCTTAGCGGTTAACATTATAACGGGTATGTCCTTTGACTCCCTTATCTTTTTGCATACTTTTAAGCCATCCATTTTGGGTAGCATTATGTCCAAGAGTACCAGCTGGTATTCCTGTTGCAAAGCTTTATTTATTGCAGTGTAGCCATCACTGACCCATTCTACCTGAAAACCCTCATGAGATAGCCAATCCTTTAACATCTGTCCGAGGTGCTGGTCATCCTCAACCAACAGAAGCCTCATGGTCTGTAAAGGTTTATGTATTCTTCCACCCTCAGCATTTTCAGAACATCCCTGTAAGGTTCCAATCCAGCCTCAAGCTCTCTTTCCAACCTAGTCTGTCCCAATAGGTTATAGCATAGGTCCAGTAAAAAGTGTAGAAACCCAAAAACCTCCTCCTCATCCTCTTCCCTTGGACTTCTCCTATACAGGACAAGACCTTCCTCGTACTTAAGAAGGTCGGAAAATGACAGCTGATTAAGGGCTACTTGATTAAGATGCGTAGCATGCTTAAGGATTATGCCGTGAACCATGTTTATCAGAAAGTTGTATACCACAAACTTTATGTTTTCCATAGGTCTGTAAAAGATAAGGTCAACCCACCCCTTTCTGTAGTAAGTGGGGCGTTTGAGGGGTTTAAGCAAGTTTTCCTCTTCCTTAACTGCGCCTAAGAAAGCCCCGTTTCTATAAAAAAGGTAGGTTTTTGACCCTTCTGAGTAGACTGTAATCATTCCAGTTTTTTGGTCTGCTGCCATACCCATAAGGGCTTTGCCTACCTCAAAGAAATGCATGGGCAAACCATCCACGATTTTATCTTCTGAATGCCTAAGCATTATTAGGTCAATGAGATTTTCGTTCATCGCTAAGACGTTCATGATAGAGGTATCTCTTGGGTTGAGAAAAAAGTCGAATATCTCGTAGCTGTAAGGGTAAACCGCTAAGAGTCTTCCACCTTTATAGTAGAGGTGAAACTCAAAATCCTCCCCTAAAATCTCTACAAGACCGCTAAACTTACCCAACTGAAAGTTTTCTAACAGGGTTAAAAGGTTTAACCTGCTTGCTTCTACCTTCTCCATTATGTAATCTATATGAACTTCATCTTTCAAAGCATCGTTGTAAAACTGATTTATGTCCAGATATCCATCAGAAAAGAGAGACTTTAGCCTCCTTATCTCCTCTTTTAGATTTTCTCCAGAGGATGTGAGTATATGGTATATGCTTTTTCCGTGGTAAAACTCTAAATCTTCAAAGTTTTTTAGTACTCTCACCACGGCCATTGGGGTTATAACCTTTTCCATGAGTGATTTTAGCTCGCTATGCACCAGTTGAAGCTGTAAAACAAGCTCTTCAACAGGCACGGGCTCTTCCAACTTTATAATTTCTTCCTTTTTTCCTTCCACAAAGGTAAAAAAAGCCTCTGGGTTTTCCATAAACTGAGAAAGGTGATAAAGAAGAACAGATTTTGGGTTTTTAGCACTGGAGGCTTCCTCTAAACCTAACCTGAAACCCGTTATTAAACCCTTTTCTATGTAAAGAGACACGGTATCCATACCTAAAAAAAGGTCAAGAATACCAACCTTGCTAAAAAGACAACCGTTTAACAAGTCTACCAAATCCTGCTGTGAGCTTAAGTAGCCCGATATCATAGCAACATCCTTTCCACCCTTGAAATCAGGTAATCTTCCAGGACTTTAAAGGTCTCTAACACACCCTCTCCCCTTATGGCACTAGCACAGACGGAGGGATACTTTTCTGTGTTTACAAACCTTTCCAGCTCCTCATAACTCATTGTGTTGGGTAGGTCCATCTTGTTATACTGGAAAACAAGGGGCACATCACCTATACCCTTTCCAATCCTAAGGAGGTCAGCCTTAAGAAGGCTGTAAAAATTTATGTTCTCTTTAAGCCTCTCCCTCTGAGAATCTACAACGAATACTAAACCATCAACACCTCTGAGGACTGTAAGCCTAATATCTTTGTATATATCCTGACCTGGCACTGTATAAAGAGCAAAAGAGATGGTCATGTTTCCAACTGTAACCTTTTTAGTGGTAAAGTCAAACACGAGGGTTTTTTCCTCCTGCGTATCTATCTTCATAAGGTTGAGCCCCTCTATTTCTGACAGCTTTTCAAGGTTGGTGGTCTTCCCAGACTGTGCCACCCCATAGTAGACGATTTTTAGCCTTATTAATCTCCTCTCAACATCCACAAGCATCTTAACCCCTCCTTAACTTTACATCCCCCCATTCAAAACATCCTGCACATACGGGTAAGTACCTATTATAAGCCTTACCGCAAGAACATACGAAGGGTTTTAAAAGCTCCCCGATACTCTCCATACAATACCTGTCCTGTTCCCTATGGGATAGTGTGCTGTAAAGAAGAGCCTTTATATTGTTAGAGAGCTTGTCTTCAAGCTCCTTAGCCTTGCTGAAAAGGTTCAGTTTTATGTAAATCATGGCTAGGGTATCCGCCGAAAGAAAGTCAGTCTTAGCTTCTATAAGGTCTAAAAGCTTCGTCAAGACTTCCTGGTCTTCCAACAGCATCCAGAGAACTTCCTCCTGATATCCAAGGGAAAAAAGCTTTTCCCATACTTTTCTCACATCCTTTGTTCTATTTTGGGAAAGGAGATGTTTTAAATAAACAGAGTACACAAAGGGAGTTGTCTGTAAATCCATAGCCTTGTCTATGAATTTTTCACCCCCACCCTTTAGGTAAACCTCAGCCATTATTTCCGCTTTTATTCTTTTTTGCTTTTCTTTTTCCCATTTCTCACAAAGCTGAAGAATCCTATCTTGGTATTCAAGAGCCAACTCCCAATCCTTTCTAAGGGCATAGAGGTTTCTGAGACCCTTTAGAGCTCTTAAATTTTCCTCATCCTTTGCCAAGGTTTCTTTTAGCTTTTCTTCCGCTTCCTCCCGCCCATCTTTTAGAAGCATCTCCCCCAATAGTGCTAAGGTGTAAGAATCCATGGAAAGGGCTTCCTCTTTTTTCCCTTGCTTCCATAGGATTTGAGCGAGAAAGGATCTTAAGCCCACATAGTGTCTGGAAGGGTAGAGAAGAAGTTTTTCCGCCCTGTTTAGATAACCCCTTGACCATTCCTTAAAGCCTTCTTCTATGTTGTTTAGTCTCCTTTTTAAAGAAGCCTCCCTTAGGAGAAAGTAAAAGGATGGAAAGAGAAAACCAAAGGCAAAGGTTAGGAGCAAAAGCACAAAAAGGGGCAACCTGTAAGTAGTGTAGAAAAAGGACACATCCACATAGCTCGCATTCTGTGCTATGAAAAGAAGGAATAAAACCAAAAGGGAAAGTGCTACCAAAACCTTCAGCAAGCTCATAGGTTTATCCTCTCCGCCGTAGAGTAAAGCCACTCAAGGTCATAGTATTCCCTCCACTCCTTTAGGAACACATGTACTATTATATCAATAAGGTCTATGAGTATCCATCCTCCCTCTTCCTCACCTTCTACGTGGTCAGGCTTTATGCCCTTCTTTTCCAATTCCTCCAAAAGGTATTTTAGGAGAGCTCTTGCATGCACTGAGGAGTTAGCAGTGGCTATTACAAAGTAATCCGCTATGTTTGTGTGCTTCGAAACATCAAGTACAACCACATCTTCCGCCTTTTTATCCTCTAAGAGTGTCTTCAGAAATCTTAGCAGTTCTATGCTATCTTGCATATTTCCTGAGTTCTCTATAGTAGACATTTTCCCCATAGGTTTCTCTGTAAGTTTCCATAAGTTTTAAACCCTCCCTATAGCTTTCCTCAGCTAAAGCTCTCCATCTTTCTATCTCACTTAGCAAGAAGTCTATTCTCTTTTGGATAGCCCTTTTGTCTTCTTCGGACTTGGCTCTTCTTAGCTCTTCTCTTGCGGAGTTTATCCACTTTCTGTACTTTTCCTCCTGTCTTTTTGCTTGCTCTCTGACCAAGAGTAGAGACTTTATGTACCTGTGTACGACTTCCGCCTCTTGAACTTGCTCAGGATAGTTGACCAGAAGGTTTTTGTACCTGAGGGAGGCAGAGTAGTAATAACCAAAATCCTCGTAAAACCTTCCTATGAGGTATTCGTGTCTTGCCAGCTTGGTTTGGGCTCCGTCTATGAGTTCTACAACCCTATCCCTGTAAGGGCTGTTGGGATAACTGCTTAGAAAATCCTTAGCCTTTTCTATAGCCTTTAGTGTGTAACTTTGGTCTCTGTAGGCATCCGGTGCCACTTTCATGTAGCTATCCACAATCATAAAGTAAACCCTTTCCGCTTCTGGGCTTTCCGGATAGTAGAAAAGATAATCTTCCAAGTAAACTATTGCGTTCACGTAGTCCTTTCTTGAATAGTAGCTGTCCGCTATGGCATACTTGGCGGATTTTATCTGCTCTGGACTAAGGTTTTCAATAAACTTGAGAGACTCAGATAGCTTACTTATGGCTTCTTTATAGTCCTTTCTTGCATAGGCGGACATACCCTGTGAGTAGCTTTCAAGGGCAAGCCTTGCTCTCTTTTCTTCCGTCATCTTGGCACAGCCCACGACCAAGAGAAGAAGCAAAATTAAAAATCTACGCATGACCCACATGGTACTGGTTTATACCCATTTCCTGACTTTCCTTTACCCGCATGAAAGGGTATTTTTGAAGTAGCCTTCTTACCCTCTCATGCCTTAGTGGATGCACCTTAACCTCTATAGACCTATAGGCGTAAGAAGCGAGCTCCTTATCCAACTCCAAAAGGAAAAGGGAAGAGCTTTTTATCAGTCCCCTTCCAGAGCAGGTAGGACAAGGTTCTGAAAGAATCTTTGTTATACTCCTACCTGTCTTTCTCCTGGACATCTCCAATATTCCCAGCTTGGTAAATCCGTATATGGTTACACCGCAGGCCTCCTCCCCAAAAGCGGATTGCATAGTGTTTATTATAAGGTTTTTATTTTCCTGTTTTTTCATGTCTATGAAGTCTATAAGAATTATACCACCTATGTCCCTGAGTAGAATCTGCCTCACTATTTCTCCCACGGCTTCCATGTTGGTCCTTAGGGCGTTCTCTTCGTGGCAGGAACCAGTAGGGTCACCGCTGTTTACGTCTATTACGGTAAAGGCCTCCGTCTCCTCTATAACTATGTAGCCGCCACCTCTTAACCACACCACTTTGTTAAAAACACTCCGCAGAGCATCATGAAGTCTGTAATTTTGTATGTATGTTGCTGGGTCTTTTATGTATATGTTTTTCCTAAGTAAACGGGGTTCAAAATCCTCAAGGAAGGAAGCCACACTGTTCCAGATAAGAGGGTCATCTGATACTATTTCTTCAATATCTTGCCAATGGTCTCTTATAAGCCTTATGTAAACTGGGTACTCCTCAAGTATAACTTGAGGCTTTTTCAGGCTTTTTGCCCTTTTCTGTATCCAATGCCAAGTGTTTCTGAGCCTTTGAAGCTCTTCCTTTATTAGCCCCACCTCCACATTCACCGCAGAGCTTCTGAGTATTACTCCTTCATCCTTTAGCTCTCCTTCTATGAGACTACATAGCCTTTCCCTATCTTCCCAATTCACCTTGCTGGAACACTTGATTTCCTTACCCTTGGGAAAGTATATAAGGTATTTACCTACCAGCTTTATGTTGGTGGTAAGCTTGGCACCTTTTTCCCCTTCCGGCTCTCTTACCATCTGAACTACAAGACTTTCTCCAATTCTGTAACTCTCGTCTTTTAGTGGAAGGAAGGCATCCCTGTCCAGTCCTACATCCACAAAAACTCCGTCCATACCCCTTGCAAGCCTTTTAACCCTGCCCTTGAATATGCTGTCTGTTAACCTTTTTGAGCTTTTTTCCTCCGCACATATTCTGTATACATCATCTCCTTGAATAAGAAAGGATAAAATAAGGTCTTCAGAAGACAGCACCAACAACCTTTTTGCCATTAGCTTCTATTATACCCTTTCTATAAGGCTTCTTAGTATTTCTTTCTCAAGGGGGGAGCTTACCTTGGGTAAAATGGTGTCCATGACAAGCTCCTTCACATTGGCGTAACGGCTCAATCTTCTTGCACATCTTATGGTATCCCTTATGGAAAAGACAAAATCCACTGGCTCTTCCGATTGCTGCATTTGGTATGCCCTGTATGCCTTTCTTATGGCGTTGGCTATTTTGAGAAGTTCAAATATCTTCCACACATGTTCTTCCAGTTGTTCTTGTCCCTCAACAGGCTTTATCCTTAGGTGGTTCACTGTCCAGTGCCACAGATAAAGAAAATCCTCAGAGGAGAGAGAGGAGAGCTGTGGCACATAGTCCTTTAGAATAAGAGCTTCGTCGGGACTGTACATACCAGTTGGCTCTTCAAAGGGCGGATAATCAATAAATAGAATGTCAGCCCTTGATTTTATATCTTGGGGGAGCTCAGAAACGCCCAGATAATTCTGTGGGTTCATTCCGCCTACCAAGATTACGTCTTTGTGTGCCTTTATAACCTCTCCAGTGGGAAGCGCAAGGTATCTTCTGTAGTCAAAGAGAGGGTTAAAGAGCTTGACCATACCAGCGGGTAGAGTATTTATCTCGTCAAAGTATACGACCGCACCGGGAGTCTGCAGTGCCTTTACAAGGTCTGAATAGACCCTCCTGGTGCCTCTTTTTGGGTCAAACTCGTACACAAAGGTCACATCCTCCTTTTCCATTTTAGAGTTGCATGGTACTATGTACAGAGGTCTGTTGGTCAAGGCTGAGAAGACTTCCACGAGAAAGTTTTTACCTACACCTGCGTCCCCCTCAAGTATTAACACACCTTCTGAGTAAAGGAGCTGTTCCTTTACAAGAGAGACAAACCTCTGCAAGTTCTTGACAAACCATGGCGTCTCTTCGTAAGACACGAAAAGTGGCACTCTAGGCGTTTCGTAGGCACACAGGTGGTTAAGATGCCTAAGGTATCTCTTTACCCACGGGGGCAAAGAGCGGAGCTGTTCCTGAGCAATCAGATTTGGATACCTCTTAGGTTCAAAGACAATGCCATCTTCCCTTTCAAAGGCTATCTTTGCGTAAATTCCGTCGCCCAAGAAAAGCCTTTCCTCTACCTTTAACCTCCATTTGAACCTTTTTCTCTCTCCAGAAAAGCGAGGAAACTCCTCAGACCCGAAGAAGACCTTTTCTCCTTCTAACCTTATCCTGTATTTTTCTAATCTGTCTTGAAGGATTTTTTCCTGCATTAGCCTGTAGAGAGCACTCTGACCCTTTTCTTTCAAATCTCTCGGTAGTCTCTGGAGGAACTCTCTTGTTTCCTTGACCTCCGCCAGAGCTTCAAGGTCTCTAATATCCTCACTATCCATAGAACTTATCGCACTCTTCACCCTCTGAAGTTGCTCTTCTATCTTTTTTTGAAAGTGGACTTCTATGGCTTCCTTTAGGTTTTGAAGTTTTTGTAGTCTTTCCCCCTCCTCTAACCTTAATCTGCTTTCCACTTCTCTTAGGTCATCCCCGCTTATGGTATCCTCCTTTATCTTTTCTTCTATGCTTTTTACAAAGGCTTCAAACTTCGCCTCTTCTACCGCCTTGCTGGCTTGAAGCAACACCTGTCTTAGCTTTCTAATGGGAGCTTCCATAGCCAGCAGTCTTTTGTATTCCTCTACCTCCGTAGGGTCTGAATCTGGGGGGAGTTTCTTTAGTTTACTCTTGAGGTTTTTCAGCTCTTCCTCTGCCCTCTTTACCATATTAGAGAGCCTGTCTGAGTCGTAGAGAAAATCTGTGAGGTTTGTGGTTATGGCTCTAAAGCTGTACAGCCTTTTGTCATCCTCGTCCCTATAGGTGCATGTGTAAAGAGTGCCATCTGCGGATACCTTTAGAACTGAATAGCCAAAGCCCTCAACCTCCTGAAGAAGCTGAAAGCTTGGCAGGTATACTATGCCCATTCTGTTTTCTTGGGAATTGGCAAGAAATAAAAAGTCTCCATCGGGTGACAGGTCCATCTGAGATACCTGCATGGGCACTTCAAGGGTCTGTAGGAGGTCTTCTTGCTGAAGATGGTACATAAAAAGTTTTTCACCCTCAGCTAACAACAGACGGTCGCTTAGAGTAAGCACGTTCTTGCCCGCACCATGGGGAAATCTTTTTATTAGATTACCGCCAAGGTCGTAGAGAGCTACTCCTTTGGTTCCAGAGAGCAAGAGCCTACCCTGTGCCAAAAACTTTAAAAGCTTTAATTCTCCTATGTCCGCACCAGAGTAGGAAAAAACAGCCTTAAAGTCCAGACCCTCTGAACCAAAACCACCCGATATGTCTATTATGTAAACCCTGTCACCTACCACACCGTAGGCGAGGAGGTTTCCGCTTATGTCTAAACCTGCGGACGCTCTCACTCCTTCCTGCGTAGTCTTGAAGCTTTTCCAAGTCTGTGGATTTTTCCTATCTTCCATAAGGTATACCACAAGGTAAGGAGGTGTTATGAGTGCAAGGTATGGCCCCTTAAAGAGCACCTCCGTTATAACCTGGGCGGGAGGTCTAGAAGGTAATCTGTGTATCTTGCCACTCCAGTCGTAAAGTTGAATTACTCCGTGCCTTCTTCCTACAAGAACCCAATAACCGTCCTCAGAAGTGCCAAGAGCATCAATCCAGAATTCCTCTATACGAGCATCCGGGTCCTTTTCCAAAAAGTCTTCAAGGAAAAACTTCAACTCTCCCTTTGGTGTGTTTATGTGAAGGACAACCTCTTCCTTTCTTTCTTTTCTACCTAAAATTTTTTCCAAAAAACGCATAACTTTTAAAATATTAATCCGTGGAAATAGAAAAAAGCTATGATTTAGCTTATGGAGAGCTTCTCAGTGGAAAGGAAAACATGGAAAAGGATTGGAAAAATCTACTCGAAGGAGAACACTTCGGAAGGTCTCACTTTAGGATTTATCGGTGGAGAGAGCCTACCATGAGCATAGGCTACTCTCAGGAAAGTTTATACTTCAACATTCCCGTAGTAAAGAGGCCAACGGGTGGGGGAGCTCTTGTTCATGGTTGGGACATTTCCTTTTCTTACACAGGACAGAGAGAAGCATGGGGTGGTAGCTTTACGAAAATATACAAAAATTTCATGGGTTTGGTGTTGGATGCCCTCAGGGAGCTCGAACCTTCTTTTGATATGAGTAAGTACAGAGGTGGTTACGAAGACTACTTTTGTTACTTTTATCCTACCCTCGGGGAGATTACCCTAAAGGGTAAAAAGGTGCTTGCCTGTGCCATGCGCGTAATGAAAAAGTCCTTTCTAATACACGGAAGTCTCTTTATGTGTATGGACTACGAATACTTTGAGAGGCTAACTGGTATAGATAAGAGCAAGCTAAAGGAAAGGATGGTCACCTTCAAGGAGATGGGAATTGAAGAGGAAGGAGCTATAGGGAGTTTAAATAAAATCAGGGCACAGCTTAACCTGCTTTAAAATAAGAACATGCCCGTAGCAATAACCCTTTTCAGACTATTTCTTGTAATACCCACCCTTTACCTTCTTGAGGGAGGAAGGGAAAACCTTGCGGGGTTTCTTATACTGCTTGCGGGCATATCTGACTGGTTGGATGGCGGTTTGGCAAGAAGAAATAACCAAGTTAGCCATATAGGCATCATGCTTGACCCCTTCGTAGACAAAGTCTTTGTTCTTTCTGTTCTTTCTTTCTTTCTGTACAAACAGGAAATTACCCTTCTTCCCTTCGTGTTGTTGCTTCTTAGGGAGCTGTCCGTTTCCTTTCTGAGAAGCCTCTCTGTTGAAAAGGGATATGCTATGCCAGCCTCATACCTTGGCAAGGCAAAAGCTTTTTTTGAATTTCTAACCATTCTTGCACTAACCTTTAACTACGGTATGGCTGACCTTTTCCTGTGGTTGTCTGTTCTTTTGGCGTACGCGTCCATGTATGACTATGTGTTGAAATATTTAACCTTCAGTAAGATAAACTCTTAGGGTTTTTTCAGGAGTTTCTGTATACTATCCTTGATGCTTTTTGATATGGAAGAGCCACAGGATTTTGACCCTTATGAAGTTCTTGTAAGCCTTGTGGTACCACGACCTATCGCATGGGTTTCAACCCTCAGCGAAGAGGGTATTGCTAACTTAGCACCCTTTAGCTTTTACAATGCGGTCTGCGATGAGCCCCCTGTCATTATGCTTTCTGTGAGCAAAAGGGAGGAGGGAAATAGAAAGGATACTGCCAGGAACATACTTAGTTTAGGTGAGTTTGTCATAAACTTTGTTTCTGACGACCTAATTGAGAAGGTAAAAGTAACCGCGCAGGAATATCCTCCATGGGTGGATGAGTTTGAAAAAGCTGGTTTGCAAAAGGCGGATTGTTACAAGGTTCGAGTTCCGAGGGTGGCATCCGCAAGGGCGTGGCTTGAGTGCAAACTTCTAAGGCACGAGGAACTTTTTAAGTATGACCTTATACTCGGTAGGGTAGTATTTGCCGGTGCTAAAAACCTTGAGGTAAGTGAACTTAAGCCCGTGGGCAGGCTTGGGGAGAAGTTTTGTAAAATCATTGAGATAAATCAAAGCTCCCAAGGCGATTAAGGATAGAATATTTCCCATGGCTAAGGTAAAAATCAACAGAAAGGTGTTGGACATACCCGTGGGTGAAAAATTTGGAGACCACCACCATGAGATAGAAAAAGCTGGAGTGGAATTCGGTTGCACGGACGGTCAGTGTGGCGTGTGCGTATGCACCGTCGTAAAAGGGCTTGAATGCCTGGCAGAGCCCTCCGAGCAGGAAGAAGAGACTCTTTGGCGTATAGGGGAATACGAGGAGAACAGGAGGCTTACCTGCCAGCTGGTCATAGAAAAGGAAGGGTGCGAGATAGAGCTACAGAGCGATTAACAGGTGCACTCCTTTACTCCCAGCTTTCTGTATAGGCTTACCACTGGACACCACGCAGTAAAAGCGGACTGTATTTGATTGAGCGCCATAAAGACTATAAAAGCCTTCCAGAACCAGTGTATGTCCGAAGGAAGAATGGCTATTAAAAATACCAGTAAAAGCACAGCACCAGAAGTTAGTCTCAAAGCTCTATCCATAGTCATCTTTTACCTCCTAATTAAGTTTATAAGAATATTCTAATTGTTATCTCTTTCCTGTCAAGGGCTTTTGTGAGATAATCGTATGCATGTATCCCATTTTGGAGAAAAGAGTGCTCTCTGAAGAAGCTTGCCTGCTAAAGGTAGAGGCACCTCATGTATCAAAGGCTCAGCCTGGGCAGTTTGTTATGGTTCAACACGAAGAACTTTCAGAGCTCGTGCCACTGAGCATACTCAGCACCTTTGAAAAGGGCTTTACCTGTCTGGTCAAAGCGGTAGGAAGGGCTACCCTTGAAATTTTTCATGAAGCTCGAACATTCCACTATGTGGCGGGTCCACTGGGTAAGCCTTTTCCAGTAAGGCACTACGGAAATGTAGCTTTCTATACCTACTCTTGGGGCGTGGCACCGGCCATTAACGTGGCAGAGGCTCTAAAAGCCCAAGGAAATAAGCTCTATCTCGTTCATCTTTCGGAGGACTTTTATCTTGAGGATATGGCTTATAGAGTTTTTGATTCTGTTAGCCACTCAAAGGAGATTCAAATAGTGGATGCTGACCTTGTAATATCCGTTGGAAGTAATCAGCTTTCAAAGGAGCTCGTAGCTCTATACCCCCAAAAAGACATTATAAGCATGGTCAATGTACACATGCTGGATGCGGTTGGTCTGTGCCTTGTTTGTAGAGTTCTCGTAGATGGCAAACAAAGGTTAGCGTGTTCAGACGGTCCTTGGTTTTACGCTCATAGCGTTAATTGGGAAAACCTTCTAATTAGGGAGGGAGCTTATGCGGAGCAAGAGAGGATAGCTCTTGAAGAGTACAGGAAGATACTCAGGAGAAAGAGCCTAAGGGAAGAGGTTTTATAATGTCCTTCCAAAATGCAGGAACAGTACGATAGATTTAGGGAATGTATGGAAAAGTTAGAGCGTTGCCAAGAAGAGCTGGAAAAACTCACATCTGAAGGGCAGTTTTTGAGAAAGGAACTCAGGAAGCTGGAAGAGGAGAAGGCTTTGCTGAAAGAGAGGATAGAGCATTTAACTGAATACATGGGCAACATAGAAAGCATCTCTAAGAGTAAGGATGAAATGATAAGGTCCCTAACCGAAGAAACAAGAGTTTACAGAAAGCTCCTCCTTGTTTTAATAACCTTCATGTTCCTACTTTTATTCCTTATAGTGTTTCTTTCAGTGAAATGAAAAGGTTAATAGTAATACCGTCAAGGTCGGCTTCAACAAGGCTCAAAGAGAAGCCTTTAGTCTTGCTTTTTGGGAAACCTCTTATAAGATGGGTGGTAGAGGGATGCCTAAGAACGGGCGAGGAGGTCCTTCTTGCAACAGATAGTCCCAGAATCTATGAGGCAGTGAAAGACCTTCCGGTAAAGGTCAAGTACACGCCTGCAAACCTTCCCACGGGAAGCGATAGAGTCGCCTATGCAATAAAAGACGAGCATGTGGATTATGTTATCAACTACCAAGGAGACGAGCCTTTTGTTTACAAGGAGGATGTAGAGAAGCTCTTTCAGGCACTTGATAGATATCCGGTGGCAACCCTTGCGGTCAGAGATAAAAGAGCCTACGAGGACCCAAACTCGGTTAAATTGGTGTTAAGGAAGGATGGCACAGCCATGTACTTTTCAAGGTCTCCAATACCTTACATGAAAGAAGGCTCTGACCTATATCCCTTAAAGCATGTGGGCATATACGCCTTCCGTAAAGAGACTCTGTTGGAATTTACCAGCATGGAGAGAGGTCATACAGAAAGGGTTGAATCCCTTGAGCAGTTAAGGCTTCTAGAGGCTGGCTACCCCATAAGGGTAATCCTCACGGAAAACTACTATCACGGTGTGGATACAAGAGAGGACTTGGAGCTCGTGGAGAGAGAACTCTCCGCCAGAGCCTTTACAAACTGGTAGTTAAGGGAATGCCCACCCATGTGGGAAAAGACTCTACCCTTTAGCCTAAAGCCAAGAAGGCTCAGGTCTCCAAGAAGGTCTAAAAGTTTATGCCTTATAGGTTCATCCTTTGACCTAAGACCCTCAGGGTTGTAGACAATGCCCTTTCCTATAACAACGGCATTTTTTAGACTACCGCCTTTTGCAAGACCCTTCTGAAGTAAAAGCTCCACATCCTCCTCGTAGCAGAAGGTGCGTGCAAAAACAACCTCCTTGGCATTCCCACAGTATCGTGCCACACCCTCGTCTATAATGCCCCTTACATATCCCCTGTAAAAGGCACAAAAACCCTCGCTTGGCTCTGCTCTTATGTAGGCTTTGCAGTTTTTCACCTCAAAGGCATCCTTTAGCCTTAGAATCTTTGTCTTTTCTTTGAATTCAAGCACTTTATCTTTCAAAGCCTTATAGAAGTAATAACCGCTTCCATCCATTATGGGCACTTCGTTGCCTCTTAGAAACTCCACCGTTAGGTTGTCTATTCCGAGCATGTACAGAACGCCAAGAAGGTGCTCCACCGTGCTTACCCTGGCACCATCCTTTCCCAAAACTGTAGCATGGTCTGTTCCGAGAACGTACCTGTAGTTGGCTGGGATGTAAACTCCCTTCAACATAAACCTTATACCAGTATTCTCCTTCTCGGGATGAAGCACTACTTTGGCAAGCTCACCACTATGAACTCCCACGCCTTCAAAGGTTACAGCTTCTAAAAGGGTCTTCTGGTTCATTCCGCTCTTTTTATATGCAAATTTCATGCCTACTCTTTAGTAAGTTTACTACGCTTTCCATCGTAGGTTTTTCAGGTATTAGACAATCTAAAGACAGCTCCTCCCTTAGAAATTCTTTCGTAGTTTTGCCAATGCATATTAGTTTCTTTTCCTTTAGTATGGCTCTTGCATCCTCCTTTTGCAAGTTTGCAATAAGAGCCTTTACCGCAGAGGGGCTGGCAAAGACAACCACATGGGATTCATGGAGTTTTTTAAGGAGTTCTTTCCTTTTGTACAGGACCTCCTTTACCGTGTAAACACTCAATGGATAAACTGAAAAACCCATATTTTTTAGACCCTCTATAACCTCATCCCTTCCCACCGCAGACTTTGGAATGAGCACTCTTCCCGATAGCCCTTTGAACAGCTCTAAAAGCTCTCTACCGTAGTAGTTTTCAGGCATAGCCCAAACAGAGTATCCCCACTTTTCTACCTCTTCTTTTGTTTTCTCCCCGACGACGACTACCTTTTCACCTTTTAACTTGTATCTTGACAGGAAAAACCTTACAGCCCTCGGACTTTGAAATATAACAAAGTCAAAGGATTCCTCCGGCAATTTAAACTCCAAAGCTACCTCTTCTATGAGTGGCAATGGAACCACTTCAAATCCCTCCCTCTCAAAAAGGTGTTTATCTCTATCTATATCCTCCTGCGTTCGTGTCAGGGCTACCCTCATGACCTATAATTTATCACTATGCCCTCCTTTAGAGACCCCATCACTAAGATTGATATAGTAGATGTTATATCTTCCTACATAGAGCTAAAGAGAGTAGGAAACAACTATGTAGCAAGATGTCCCTTCCATCCTGATGACACGCCGTCCTTTTTTGTTTCACCTTCCAAGGGTATTTTTAAATGCTTTGGTTGTGGTGTGGGTGGTGATGCGGTCAAGTTTGTGTCCCTTTATGAAAACATAGACTACTGGGAAGCCCTTGAAAGGCTCGCCAAAAAATACAACTTGGCAATACCTACAAAGGCGAGAAAAAAAGAAAAAAACCACCAGCTTCTGCGTGCTCTGGAGATGGTTGCGGAGTTTTACCATCAGGAGCTGAGAGAAAACAGCCAAGCCCTTGAATACCTAAAGGCAAGAGGCGTAAACTCCAAAACCATAAACAAGTTTACCATAGGCTTCGGTGGTAGCACGGAAAGACTAACAAGGCTTTTAAGGGAAGAGGGTCTTCTTGAGCTTTACGAAAAAAGTGGTAATCTCGTAAAAGTAGACGAGAACACTTACAGGGACCTTTTTAGAAATAGGCTAATTATACCCGTAAGGGATATGGACGGAAATGTTATAGCCTTTGGTGGAAGGAGCTTAGATGGCTCACAACCTAAGTACATAAACTCACCAGAATCGGAGGTTTTCAAGAAGAGAATTACCCTATTTGGACTCTATGAGTCAAAGGAATATATAAAAGAAGAAGGGGAAGCTATCGTAGTTGAAGGTTATTTTGACCTTATAAGCCTTTGGCAAGAGGGCATAAAAAACTGCGTTGCACCCCTTGGCACCGCTCTTACAGAGGAACATGCGGGAATGCTCTCAAAGTTAATCAAGAGGGTTTTGCTTCTTTACGATGGAGACAAGGCAGGTCGTAGGGCAGTAAGGTCCTCGGTGCCCAACCTTTTGATGCATGGGCTTACTGTAAGGGTTGTTTATCTACCAGAAGGTGAAGACCCAGACTCATTGGTAAGAAAGGAGCCAAGAGTTCTGAGGGAGCTTTTACAATCCGCAAGAGAGGTAGAAGTATACCTTTTAGAAAGGATAAGAGAAGGAGACAAAGAAGCCTTTGAAGACCTTCTTTACTTTTGCGGTTTTATCCCCGACAGTCTAAAAAGGTATGAACTCCTAAGGAGCATCTCCCAGATAACTGGCCTGCCCATAACAAACCTTCAAGACAGGGTCAAAGGGATAGAAAAGAAACCCAAAAAGGAGGAATTTAATCTTGGCTATCACGAACTTGTTTTCTTGGCAGGTTTATACAGGTTTGGTTTTGAAGGTGTAAATTTAGAAGAGCTACGGCTTTCACCTAACGCCCTTGAAATTGTAGAAGCTATTAAAAATGGAGAGCACCATCTTATTCCTGACAGAGTGAAGAACATCAAAGTCAATAACCTGCAGAGGGTATTTCAAGATAGTCTAAAGGCATTAAAGATGCCCAGCGTAGAGGAGCTCGAAGGCTTTGAACAGCTTCGTCAAAAAAGTAAGGCTCAGCCTAGAAAGCTGAGGAGCAAACATTAGTGATATATTTTATATTATGGAAAAAGTTTTCATTTATGACACCACACTAAGAGATGGCTCCCAGGCAGAGGGTGTGAACTTTTCCCTGGAAGATAAACTACGCATCATTCAAAAGTTGGATGAGTTTGGTATAGACTACATAGAGTGCGGTTGGCCAGGTGCAAACCCGAAGGACACTGTGCTTTTTGAAAGGCTTAAAAGGTACAAGCCATTGCATGCAAAGATAGTTGCCTTTGGCTCCACCAGAAGACCTGGCAAAAGTGCAAAGGAAGACCCTCAGCTGGAAAACCTCCTAAGGTCCAATGCAAGAGTTATAACCATTTTTGGTAAAAGCTGGGACTTTCATGTTAAGGAGGCTTTAAAGACCAGCTTAGAAGAAAACCTCTCTATGGTTTATGAGTCTGTAAACTATCTGAAAATGCACGCAGAAGAGGTAATCTTTGATGCGGAACACTTTTTTGACGGATACAAAAATAACCCAGAGTATGCCCTTGAGGTTTTAAAGGCTGCACATCAGGGTGGTGCGGACTGGCTGGTGTTATGCGATACCAACGGCGGATGTCTGCCCCACGAGGTATACGAAATAACCAAAAGGGTAAGGGAGGTCTTCCCAGATGCAAACATAGGCATACATGCCCATAACGACTCGGAGACCGCAGTTGCCAACTCCCTTATGGCGGTGCTTGCAGGAGTAAGACAGGTTCACGGCACCATAAACGGTATAGGTGAAAGGACCGGCAACGCAAACCTCTGCTCCATCATACCAAACCTTCAGCTAAAAATGGGCTACAAGGTTGTGCAAGAGAGCAGTTTAAGAAGACTTACAGAACTGAGCCACTTTATCTCTGAAATCTCCAACATGCCACTGCCCAAGAACATGCCCTATGTGGGTGAGAGTGCTTTTGCTCACAAGGCTGGAGTGCACGCCTCCGCAGTAATGAAACATGCAAGCACCTACGAACACATTGATCCAGCCCTGGTAGGAAACAGGAGGAAGGTAACCGTTTCAGACCTATCTGGAAGAAGTAACATCCTTTATAAATTAAGGGAAATGGGTATTCAAGCGGAGGAAAAGTCTCCAGAGGTTCTCAAGCTCGTCGAGAAAATAAAGGAGCTGGAAAAGGAGGGTTATCACTTTGAAGCTGCGGAAGCCTCCTTTGAGCTATTGTGTAAAAGGCACTTTGGGCTTGTGAGGGATTACTTTAACCTTGATGCCTACAGGGTGCTTATAGCAAAGCGGAGCACTGATGACCTTCCTGTTTCTGAGGCAACGGTAAGGCTCTTTGTGGAGGATGTAAAACAGCATACCGCTGCCCTTGGGAACGGACCAGTAAGCGCCTTAGATAGAGCGTTGAGAAAAGCTCTGGAGGAGTTTTATCCAAACCTTAAGGAAGTTCAGCTCATTGACTATAAGGTGAGAATAGTAAACGAGTCAGAAGGTACAAAAGCAAAAGTAAGGGTGTTGATAGAGTCAACTGATGGAAACAAAAAGTGGGGTACGGTAGGCGTTTCTGAAAACATCATAGAAGCCTCGTGGATAGCCCTGACGGATAGTCTAATATACAAACTTCACAAGGATGAGGAAGAGGGTATAATTTAGAGCATGCGGAGGTTGTTTCTGCTTGCCCCCCTTATACTCTCCATGTCAGAGCCAGTAAAAAATCCCAAGTTAAAGGTTGAACTGGAAGACAGAAGCGGTATAAAGCACAGTTTAAAGGGTTTAGTTTGCAACGGTAAACCCTTTCTCAAGGTTAGAGAGGGTAACGTAGAGTACTCAGTGGATTTCTCTTCTCTGAGGGGTGTAGAGATTCTCGGTCAGGATGGTAATCAAATAAGGGTGCGGCTTCTTTTCAGAGACAGGTCTTCCAAGGAGTATTTTCTACCTCTGAATACATATTGCAGGGCTAATTCCCAAGCTGGTGAAGCTGGTTTCTATCTAAAAGAGGTAAAGAATATATTTATCAGTATGGAGGAAAGGTAAGCATGAAAAATCTAAAGCTGTTTGGCCTTCTGATTGCTACCTTTGTTGTAGGTTTTTTCTTGGGGAGCGCTGGTGCATCTCAAAACAGTAGACAAGAGGACGAATACAGGTACTTTAGGCTTTTTACCGATGTATTCAGGACTGTAAAAGAAAACTACGTTGGTGAAGTCAACACAAAAGACCTCATCTACGGTGCTTTAAACGGCATGATGAAATCTCTGGACCCCTTTTCCTCCTTCTTTACGCCGGAGCAGTACAGAGAATTTAGGCAAGAAACGGAAGGTGAGTTTGGCGGTGTAGGTATAGAAATAGGTATGGAAAAGGGAAGACCCGTAGTAATATCACCCATAGAGGGAACACCTGCCTTTAGAGCTGGTGTAAGGTCCGGGGATGTGATAATAGAGATAAACGGTGAGGATACCTCTAACATGACACTGCCCGATGTGGTAAAAAGAATAAGGGGCAAACCAGGAACCAAGGTGACGCTGACCATAATAAGAAAGGGTTCAGACAAGCCTATAAAAGTAGAGTTAGAAAGAGCTTTGATAAAGATAGAAAGCGTGAGATGGACAAAGTTTGAGGACGTTGGTTATATAAGGCTTTCTCAGTTTACAGAGGGTGCGGGTAGAGATGTGGAAAGGGCTCTAAAAGCTCTTGCCTCACAGAATGTTAAGGGAATCATATTAGACTTAAGGAATGACCCTGGGGGTCTTTTGACTGAAGCCATAAACGTATCCGAGCTTTTCCTAAAGGAGGGTAAACTCATAGTTTATACCAAGACAAAGAAAGGCGAAGTTAACAGATACTTTTCAAGAAGAAAGTCTGCTGTTCCCGAAAACTTGCCCCTTGTAGTTCTTATCAACAGGGGTTCCGCCAGTGCTTCAGAGATAGTGGCTGGGGCTCTTCAAGACCATAAGAGGGCAGTAGTATTGGGGGAAAAAAGCTTTGGAAAGGCTTCAGTGCAAAACATAATACCCCTTGAGGATGGCTCTGCCATAAAGCTAACCGTTGCACACTATTACACACCCCTTGGTAAACTCATAGACAAAAAGGGCATACAGCCAGATGTGGAGGTAAAGATGACAGAGGAAGAGGAGGAAAAACTCCAGGAATTTATAAGACAGAGGAGACTTCAGGGGGCTACTGGTTTAGTGCTTGAGCCATCCCTTGACCCTCAACTTCGTAAGGCTGTGGAACTGATAAAGACTGGGCTTAAAGGCTATGCTCGCAACTCTGGCAGTTGAAACATCCTGCGACGAGACCGCTCTTTGTATATACACCGATGAGAAGGGTGTTGTAGGGGACATAATCCTCTCTCAGGCTAAGGTTCACTTTCCATACGGTGGTGTTGTTCCAGAGCTCTCCGCACGGGAGCATACGAGAAACTTACTTCCTCTTCTGGACAGGCTACTAAAGGAGACAGGTTTTGACATAAAAAAGGTGGATTTTGTGTCCTTTACGCTCACACCTGGGCTCATACTCTCTTTGGTAGTGGGTGTAAGCTTTGCAAAGGCCATAGCCTACTATCTGGGAAAGCCTTTGGTTCCCGTCCACCATCTTGAGGGACATATTTACTCCGTATTTCTTGAAAAACCCGTAGAATATCCCTTTCTTGCCCTTATTGTATCTGGTGGGCACACTGACCTCTACCTCGTAGAGGACTTTGGAAAATACGTTTTCCTCGGTGGCACTCTTGATGACGCTGTAGGTGAAAGCTACGACAAGGTAGCCAAGCTCATGGGACTGGGCTATCCCGGCGGACCTATAATAGACAGGCTGGCAAAGGAAGGCAAAGCGGTGTATAACCTTCCAAGACCTATGATAGATGAAGACAACCTTAACATGTCCTTTAGCGGTCTTAAGACCGCAGTGAGAAAGATAGTGGAAGACGGAAGCTATTCAAAGGAAGACCTTTCAGCTTCCTTTCAGTGTGCGGTGATGGATGTCTTGCAGAAAAAGGCTCTCCTTGCCATGGAAAAAACGGGTATAAGAAGGCTTGTTATAGTAGGGGGTGTATCCGCCAACAGCGAGTTAAGGAAGAGGTTCTCAGAGCTTTCAGAAAAGCTAGGCTTTGAACTGCACATACCCCACATTAGGCTTTCAACTGATAACGCCCAGATGATAGCCTATGCAGGCATGGAGAGGTTCAAAAGGGGCATAACCGCGCCAGAGGACATAAACCCAGAGCCTAACATTCCTTTGGAAGTCTTCGGAAGGCTGTGGAGTTAAAGAAGCCTTTCTATCCTGTAGCCTCTCATAAAATCCTCCCCGCTCATGAACTTTCCTTTGGGTGATATAAGTTCCAAAACTTCTACAGCTCCACCACCACAGGCAACTATAAACCTTTTATCGTCTAAAAGCTCACCCGGTTGACCCTCCGCATCCAAAACCTTTACCCTCAAGACCTTGAGCCTTTCGCCTCCCTCTGTTAATGTGTAGCAATTGGGATATAGTCCCCTTATTCTGTCTCTGACGCTCTTGGCAGATGCCTTCCAACATATTCTGTATTCTTCCCTCTGGATTGGTGGGGCATAGGTAGCTCTTTCCTTTTCCTGAGCTTTAGGTTGCACCTTTCCACTAAACCAATCCTTTAGAGTACTTACTAAAAGCTCCGCACCCTTTAAAGATAGCCTTTCAGACAGCGTTCTGAAGTTGTCCTCTTCGTAGATGGGTTCCTCTTCTTGGGAGAGAATAGGTCCCGTATCCATACCCTCGTCCATTAGCATAACCGTGTTTCCCGTTATGCTCTCTCCAGCCATTATAGCCCTCTGTATGGGAGCGGACCCTCTGTATAGCGGTAAAAGGCTTGCGTGTAGGTTTATGCATCCGTACTTTGGGTAGTTTATCACTTCAGGAGGCAGTATCCTGCCGTAAGCAACGACTACTATACCCTCTGGCTTTAGGCTTTCCACTATGGGCATTATCTGGGACTTTTTCTCTGGCTGAAAAACCTCTATACCCAAGCTTTGAGCAAGAACCTTTGAGGGTGGTGGTGTAAGCCTTTGTCCTCTTCCTGCCGGCTTGTCAGGCTGACATATCAGAGCAATCACATCAAATTCTTCAGAAAGCCTTTTCAAAGATGGAACTGCGAACTCTGGAGTGCCAAAGAAGATAAGCCTCATAAACATCTATTGTAAACTGGCATAAAATTAAAACTCATGAGACACATAAAAATACTTTTCATCTTTGTAGCCTTTGCCTTTGCCCTTGCACCGGAGATGAAACTAAGAAGGGTGCAAAAAGACATATATATGGTGAGGGGTGTAGATGCTCTGCCCTCAAAGGAAAACAGAGGCTTTATGTCCAATGCCTTTGCGGTGCTAACCTCCGAAGGATGGGTTGTGATAGATGCCCTCTCTACGCCCGAGCTTTCAAAGGAGTTTGTGGACAACTTGATGAGGGTAAAAAAAGCACCCATAAGGTATGCCATAATAACCCACTATCATCCAGACCATTGGTACGGAGCAAAAACTTTCAAAGACATGGGTGCAAAAATAGTAGCCCATAAAAAGCTTTTAGATTTCTATCAATCGGGCGATGCCCAGACAGTTCTTATGGCAACCAAAGAAAGGTTTGGAGATGTTTACAAAAATGTGGTTCTTGTGCCACCTGACATTGTTGTGGAGAGCAGACATGTTCTAAAGGTAGGAGGAAAAACCTTTGAAATCGTAGCACTTGCACCCGCTCATACTGATAACGACCTTCTCGTGTATATGCCCTCTGAAAAGGTGCTCTTTACAGGAGACCTTGTGGTGAAAAATCGCATACCCTTCATGGGGGACAGAGGTGCAAGCTCAAAAGGTCTGTTAGAAGCTCTTGAAGGGATAAAAAAGATGGATGCGAGAGTCCTTCTTGGTGGTCATAACGAACCTATGGATATGTCCGCAGTAGAGTTCACCATGGGATATGTGCGATTTTTGAGAGAGAACATAAAGAAGCTAAAGGATGAAGGCAAAAACATAGATGAAATAAGAGAAGCCCTGAAAAATAATCCTTATGGCAAGTATGTTATGTACGATGCATTCCACAACGCTAACGTTTTTAAAGTAGATTCAGAGCTTGATATGGAGGAATTATGAGAGTAGGTGTAATAAGTCTTGGATGTGCCAAAAACCTTGTAGACACGGAGGTTTTGCTGGGTAGGTTAAAATCGGGTGGTGCCCAGTTGGTTTCAGACCCCAAAAAGGCAGACGTCATAATCATAAACACATGCGGTTTTATAGACCCGGCAAAGCAGGAGGCTATAGAAACCATACTGGACTTCGCTGGCAATAAGAAGCTCATAGTTATGGGTTGTCTTGTTCAGAGGTACAAAGAAGAACTCCAGAAGGAAATCCCCGAGGTTTATGCCTACTTTGGCACGGAAAGTTGGGACGAAGTTTTGGAGTCTATCGGTTTAAAAGCACAAGGAAAGGCTAAGAGAGTGCTGACTACACCTAAGTCTTATGCCTACTTAAAAATAGCGGAAGGTTGCAACAGACTGTGTTCCTTTTGCGCAATTCCGCTTATAAGAGGGAGGCACAGGTCTAAGCCCGTGGAGGAAATCTTAGAGGAAGCCAGGCAGATAGCGGAGGAAGGCGTTAAAGAGCTCTGCATCGTCTCTCAGGATACTACCTACTACGGAAGAGACCTCTACCATAAAAGCTACCTTATAGAGCTACTGAGAGAGTTGGAGAAGATTGAAGGAATAGAATGGATAAGGCTTTTGTATCTGTATCCTACGGAGGTTGAGGAAGACCTTCTAAAATACATAGGAGACTCGGAAAAGGTTTTGCCCTACCTTGACATTCCTCTACAGCACATTTCAACGCAAGTGCTAAAGAGCATGAGAAGAGGCTACGACGAGACCTATGTAAGAAGGCTGTTGGAAAAAATATACAAAATACTACCAGAAGCGGTTCTCAGAAGCACCTTCATAGTAGGCTATCCAGAAGAGAAAGAAGAAGACTTTGAAAAGCTTAAAGAGTTTATCCTTGAGGGGCACTTCCACTGGGTAGGAGTTTTTGCCTACTCGCAAGAAGAGGACACATATGCCTACAGCCTAGGCGACCCAATACCTCAAGAGGAAAAGGAAAGGAGAAAGGAGGAACTTTTAAGCCTTCAAAAAGGCATAACAGAGAAAAAGAACCAAAATATGCTGGGAAAGGAGTTTGACCTTATTGTGGACGGCTTTGACGAAGAATTTGGGTATGTGCCAGTTGGTAGGATATACGCACAGGCACCGGAGGTGGACGGCATAACATACACAGAAACGGAGAGGAACTTAAAGCCCGGCGATATGATAAGGGTGAGAATAAACCAGGTAGGGGGATATGACCTGGGATGCACAGACATTACCCCTTGAACTTTGGATATTCCTGTTAGCCTTCGCAATCCTCTTGCTTGCGTATGCCATCCACGAGCATATAAGACAAAGACTTGACTTCTACCGAGCCCTTGGTGCAAGGATAACTGGCTATCACCAACTTATAAACCCGAAAGCTGAAATTTACTTAGAGGGACTGAGGTTTGAAATCTTTACATCTGGTCCAAGGGGTTTGCACAGTTTAAAGGTAAAGACCCAAGTAGAGCCTCTGGCTTACCTAAGTCTTAGGAAAAGGGACTTCTTGGATAGGCTAACCTTCCAAAAGAGCTATGAAGGTCTATCCTTAGATTACGAGGATGAAAAATGGGCTCATAAGCTTCTGGAGCATGGGGAATTTAAGAATCTGATAATGAAGCTTTTCGTAGAAGCCAGAGTTGACTTCCTTGAGATAAGGAATAGGGAGGTTTTAGCAGGTTGGTACGTAAAAAATTCTCTCAAGAGCATGGACGAAGATAAGGTTACGAAGGCTTTAGAGATTCTAAAGGATGTGTTGGAGACGCTAAGAAGTTTTCCATCTGCGGAACTGTACAAGGCAAACCTCAGAGATTGGATGAGCCTTAAATTGCCCTTGATTTTTGGAGCTTTGGGAACTGTCTTTGGTGTGGCTGGAGGTTTTTACAAATACAAGCCTGTTTGCCTTGTTGAGATGCTTTTGGTAGGTTTTGTGGTGCTTTCACCTTTGTTTTCTCTTTACTTGGCTCTTTCTGTGTTTTTAGTAGGGCATGGGACAACAAAGCAAAGGGTTGTGCTAAAAACCTTATTCTACTGTCTAATATCCTGCTTTTTCCTGTCTCTGTTTTTCCTTCCCTACGTAAACGGTAGGCTTGATAGCTCTGAGCCTGTTCAAAAACTGGACAGGATTGAGTCAAAGGAGCGAGGCTTTAGACACGGACCAAGGGTTATTTTAGAAGAGTTTCACAAACAAAAACCTCTCTGCGAGGGCTTCACAGTATCTGAAGATTTTTATAAAGGAGCTTACAGGGGTGCAAAGGTAGAGTACTGGATAAAGAAAGGCTTCCTTGGTGTGGAGTGGCTCTACGAGGGTCTAAAGATTGTAGAATGAAATAAATCATAAAATTTTGCTTCTTACTGAAGTTGGCTTAAAATAGTAGCCCACTATGGGTATAAAAAAGGTAGACAGGAAGGCTTTTTTAAATCTGCTGGAGTCGGTTTTCTTTGTTGATTTTATAAAGGGGATGTCAGTTACCCTCATAAACCTCTTCCGTAGACCTATAACCACCAACTATCCTGTGGAGAAGCTAACACCACCCAAGCGATACAGGGGTGCTCACGGACACTTTGTATGGGATGGCACTGAGCCAGACTCTCTCAAAGCCATAGAGAAGTTCATGAGCTATGAGAAGGGTAAAAGCAGGTGCGTTGCCTGTTATATGTGTCAAACTGCTTGCCCTATGCCTACCCTTTTCAGGATAGAAGCAGTCCAGATGCCAGATGGCTCAAAAAAAGTGGTTCGTTTTGACATGAACCTGCTCAATTGTCTTTTCTGCGGTCTTTGTGTAGATGCCTGTCCCGTTGGCTGTCTTACTATGACAGACCTCTACGAGCTTGCTGGATATTCAAGAAGGTCTGCAGTCCTTAGGATGGACAGTCTTGAAGAGAATGCCATAGATTGGAAGAAGAGGAGAGGAGATGAACCAGACCGTATTTGGATAGATGACCATCAGAGAGAAAAGCTCTGGGGGAAGATAAGATGGAGTGGTTAATCTTTGGTTTTCTCTCAACTTGGGCTGTCCTTTCTGTCATGGGGGTGCTTTTTCTGAAAAATCCAGTACATGCCCTTCTCTCTTTTGTGAGCCTTATCCTCTCTGTGGCTGGTATGTTTATTCATCTTGGTGCGGAGCTTCTGGCAGGCTTACAGCTCATCATATATGCG
Source organism: Aquificaceae bacterium (assembly GCA_025057455.1). Taxonomy (GTDB): domain Bacteria; phylum Aquificota; class Aquificia; order Aquificales; family Aquificaceae; genus Pampinifervens. The sequence goes on along the minus strand of JANWWY010000008.1, from coordinate 896 downwards.
GTTGCCATAGTAGTTTTCTACGTTCTCGTAATAACCACGATACCCTGGGAAAAGGTAAAGAGGTTTGAAGGCTTTTACAAAAGGGAGTTTTTCTTAGGTTTCCCCGTCTTGCTACTTAGCTTTGCTCTTTTTAGTTATGCCATACTTAATGGTAAGCTTGCCATGGTTAACCTTGAAGTAAAGGATAATGTGAAGGAGGTAGGCAAGAGTCTCTTTACCACTTACCTCTTTCCTCTTGAGGTGGCTTCTGTTATACTATTGACCGCCATGATAGGAGCCATACTTCTTGGGAGGAAAGAGGAGTGAGCATAGAAAAGGCTTATATACTTATAAGCATCTTTTTATTCCTTTCTGGTTTGTTTGGTGTTATCATAAGGAAAAATCTGATAACTCTTCTTATAAGTACGGAACTCATGCTTAATGGTGTTAACCTTGCTCTTGTAAGCGTGGACAGAGCTGTGGGCGGTATAGAGGGTCAGGTCTTTGCCCTCTTCATACTGGCGGTAGCCGCTTCAGAGGTGGCCGTAGGACTTGGTTTAATCGTGGCACTTTTTAGGCTAAAGGGTTATGAGGGTTCTTCCGAGATAACGCATCTGAGGGAATAGAATGGAAGGGATTGCGGTTCTTTTCTCACCTTTGATAGCCTTTATTCTCATAGGGCTTTTTGGCTCAAGAATAGGAGACATGGCTTCCGCACTGCTTTGCATACTGGGCGGTGCCTTCTCCTTTCTCTTCTCACTCTGGGCTACCTTCAAAGCTCTCAACCAGCCTTTCTCGGTAAAACTCTACGACTTTTTGCCCCTTGGAAACTACAACCTCTCCTTAGGTCTTTTTTTTGACCCACTGTCTTCTGTTACCGCTTCTGTAGTCACCTTCGTTGCCACTCTTATTTTCAT
>JANWWY010000007.1 GCA_025057455.1 Aquificaceae bacterium | reverse complement strand
CTTTGACTTCGTCCAAAAGACCTTGTTCTAACATACGCTTGGCTCTCTCTTCTATCCTTTTGCTGAGGCTTTCCCAGCTCCATGAAAGGTAAAAGCCTAAAAATTCAAGCTTTGGACTGCCCCATCTATGAAAAGAAGAAAAGGGCTTGGAAGAATTTATAAAGACTTCTAAAGCTCTAACTATTCTCCTTGCGTCCTGCGGGGATATTTTACAGGCATAGGCAGGGTCCACCGCTTTGAGTTTTTTGTATAGATACTCACTTCCCTTTTTCTGAACTATATGGTAAAGCCTTTTTCTTAGTTCCCAATCTGGTGGTGGCGTCTCTTCAATGCCGTATAAAAGTGCCTGTAGGTAAAGGTAAGTGCCACCGCATACTATAGGTATTTTGCCAGCTTTTTTTACTTCCTGTATTGCTCTAACGGCTTTCTCTTCGAACATCTTTGCATCAAACAGCTCTCCCATATCAACCACATCAATAAGATGATGTTTTACCTCTTTCATGCACTGCAGAGGCTTGGCTGTGCCTATGTTCATTTGCCTGTAGACGCACATAGAGTCCGCACTTATAATCTCTCCCCCTATTCTCTTAGCCAAGACACAGCATACCTCTGATTTACCGCTACCCGTTGGACCCCCAATCACTATCAACATGGTCAAAAAACATGCCTATGCCCGCCACACCGTAGGCTCCGTTTTTGTAGCAAAGCCTTATTTTTTCCCACGTTATACCACCTAGGGCATACACTGGAATGGAAAGCTTTTCAGATGCTTCTTTTAGTTTTTGCAAACCTATAGGCTCAACTTCTGGATGGGATTGGGTTTTGAAGATGGGGCTCAGAGTCACAAAGTCTGCGCCTTGGCTCTGTGCCCAAAGAGCCTTATCAATACTGTGAGCGGAATAGCCTACCAAAATCTTAGGGTTTATATCCTTTACCACCTTAGGAGGTAAGCTACTGTCTGGCAAGTGGACGCCATCCGCTCCCACCGCCATCGCTATGTCTAATCGGTCGTTTATAAAAAGTAGCGCATTGTACGCTCCTGTTAGTTCTCTAACTTGTAGGGCAAGCCTGTAGTATTCCGCACCTGAGATTTCTTTTTCTCTGAGCTGAACCATTCTTATGCCCTTCTTTAGAAGTTTTTCCAACCTTTCTAACCAATCGGGGTATCTTTTTCTATCTGTGATGGCGTAAAGTCTTGGCAGTGTCAAATCCATGGTGTATAATAATATACCTAAGCCGGAGTGGCGGAACTGGCAGACGCGCTGTCTTGAGGGGGCAGTGCCCGTGAGGGCGTGCGGGTTCGACTCCCGCCTCCGGCACCAAAAAGCCAATGGGTTTAATAAAGCATTCTATATCCTTTTCAATTGCCACCCTTCTTAGCAGGGTCCTCGGCTATGTAAGGGATGCCCTTATAGCCTACCATTTTGGTGTTTCTCATATAACAGATGCCTTTTTTATAGCCTTCAGACTTCCCAATACGCTCCGAAGGTTGTTTGGTGAGGGTGGTTTCAACGCCGCCTTCATTCCCATTTTTGCCAAGCGATATAGGGAAAGCACAGAAAGAGCCTTCTTGAGTTCTGTGTTTACCTACTATACTCTCTTTAACCTCCTCGTTACCCTTTTGGGTATAGTCTTTACAGAGTGGATAATAAGGCTTATAGCACCGGGCATAGCAAACAAGGACTATTTTGAGCTGGCTGTGTTTATGGCTAAGTTTTTGTTTAGCTACCTTTTTTTCGTGGGTCTTAGTGCCTTTTTTATGGCTGTGCTAAACACAAGAGGTGTTTTCTTTGTTCCTGCTTTTGCTCAGGCTGTTTTTAACCTCGTTATGGCTCTCTGCGTCGCAATAGGAGCTGAAAAGTTTGGCTACATAGCCCTTGTGACCGGTGTAGTGCTGGGCGGTCTTGCACAGCTTCTCTTTCACATTCCCTCCGCTTATTCCCACGGTCTTATACCAAGGCTTACTCTTGAAAGGGACAAAGACCTAAACCTCCTTCTAAAGAGGCTTATGCCTGCGCTTATGGGCTTTGGTGTGGCTCAGCTTTCCTTTTTCATAGATACCTTTATGGCATCCTTTTTGGCTCTTGGTGCCATATCTTACCTTTACTATGCCAACAGGATTTTTCAGCTCCCTTTGGGTGCCCTTTCGGTTGGTATGGCAAACTCTCTACTTTCCGCATTGTCCGTTGGTAGTGACCCAAGGAGCAATACCACCCTTGCCTTCAGGTTTGTAACACTTCTGGCACTTCCCGCCAGCGGTGGGCTTGTAGTTCTATCAGAGCAGATAATAGCCCTTCTTTACGGCAGAGGCAGGTTTTCTCAAGAGGATATTCTCATAGCTGGCAAGGTCTTGGCTGTTTATTCTCTGGGTTTGACATTTTTTTCTCTTCAAAAGGTTTTGGCAAGCGTGTATTTTGCAAAAGGTAATACAAAAACGCCTGTTTTTTCCTCTCTTTTTTCTGTTATTTCTGAAGGGCTTTTAGCTTTTGTTTTTGCCTTTGTATTAAAATTAGGGGTTGTAGGGCTTGCCCTTGGAACTGCAAGCTCTTCCCTTGCCGGCTTTCTCTTTCTTCTTTACTTTTGGAAAGAGAGGCACATAGACGGCAAAGCTTATTGGGCATCCGCTCTCAGGGGACTGGTGGCCACTTTTGTTATGTGCTTATACCTTTTACTTATAAAGCCCAACCATATTGATATTTTGTATGCTATACCAACCGCCGGGATGCTCTACTGGCTTCTGCTCCTTCTTTTAAAGGAGCCTTTAGCTTATCTACCCTTGAACCTTTTTAAGGGCTTTATTAAGAAGCTGGGTAATCCTTGAAGCCCTTCTCGCTGCCTCGTTTTTGTGTATTACACCTTTTGAAGCGGTATGATATACAATGCTTATAACCTCTGGTAAAAACTGCTTTGCCTCTTCAAGCTGACCACTTTCTACCATTTTCCTAAACTTCTTTATGTAAGTCCTCATCCTTGATAGATGATACCTGTTACGCAGCCTCCTCTTTGCATCTCTTCTTACACGCTTTTCAGCCTGCTTAGTGTTAGGCATTATGTACCTCCTTAAATACCTTCTTCACAAGGCAACGGGCGGATTCGAACCGCCGTAAAAGGGATTTGCAGTCCCTCGCCTAGCCGCTCGGCCACGTTGCCAAAAAGCGGGCGACGGGACTCGAACCCGCGACCTGCTGCATGGCAAGCAGCCGCTCCACCACTGAGCTACGCCCGCTGTGCATCTATATATTATACTACACTATTCCACATTTGCCACCTGTTGTTTTAGCCTGTCTATCTCCGTCTTTATTTCCACAGCAATGTGAGAAAGCTCCGGCAGTTTGTTGGAAAGGGTTGTTATTTCCCTATGCATCTCCTGAAACAAAAACTCCAACTTCCTGCCCACATCCTCATCCAAACCCATAATCTCCCTGCACCTTTCTAGGTGAACTCTTAGCCTTGTTATTTCCTCTTCCACATCCATTTTAGAAAGTATCAAGGATATTTCGTTAAGCACGAGAGACCTGTTTTCAGAAAGACCAAGCTCTTCAGCCTTTTCAAGGACCCTCCTCTTTACCCTCTCGTAGACCTGCTCTTTGCTTCTTAAAAGCTCTTGAAGAAGGCTTTCTATAGTCTTTAGCCTTTCTTCCATATCCTTTCTCATATGCTGACCTTCCTCAGCTTTTCTGCTCACAAGCTCCTTCAGTGCTTGGATAAGAGCACAGGATGTAGCCTCTTCCAAAAGGGGGTCTATTTCTTCCCTTGGTGCCTCTGAGTATCTGGCTGAGAGCTGTAAAATCACATCGTCACTTACATCAAGCCCAACTTTTTCCCTAACTATCTTGAAAAAGTTTATGTTGGTGAGCAGGTTTTCAAGGTTTACCGGCTCTGAAATGCCCTTTTTTCTCACATCTATGTGCAGGCTAACGCTTCCACGCCTAACAAACTCCCTTACCATTTTTCTTATGGAAAACTCTAAGGACATGAGGTTGTAGTTGGACTTTATGAAAACTTCAAGAGTTTTACCGTTTAGGCTTTTTGCGAACACGTTCACGGTCCACTTTTCGTTTTCGCAAACTCCGGACCCAAAGCCAGTCATGCTAAGCATGTGAATGATTATAAGCTAAAAGTCAAGGTCAAAGTCTTCCTCTGAAAAGTCTTCCACATCAGGCTCGTAGCTTTCTACGAGGGAGGGACCACCTGCCATAAGGGGCTTGAAACTGGCGGTATCCTTTATGAAAGCCACCTTTACTATGCCAGTAGGACCTTGCCTCTGCTTTGCTACTATTATCTCCGCTATGCCTTGTTCCTCTGGAGACGGATTTTTTTTGTAATACTCTGGTCTGTGTATGAAGATGATAAGGTCTGCATCCTGCTCTATCTGTCCAGATTCTCTCAGGTCTGCCATTTGAGGTCTTTTGTCGGACCTGTGTTCCACCTGACGGGAAAGCTGAGCTAAGGCAACAACGGGCAAGGTCAGTTCTTTAGCAAGAGCCTTTAAGTTCCTTGATATTTCCGCCACCTCTTCCTGGCGGGAGGCCCTTCTGGTTGGGGGTCTAAGAAGCTGAAGGTAATCCACAAATACCGCTTCTATACCCTTTTCCTTTTTTAGTTTTCTGGTTTTTATTCTAAGGTCTGTGGTGGAAAGACTTGGAGTGTCATCTATGTACACATCGCATCTGGAAAGTTCCAATGCTGCGGATATGAGCTTGTTCCTGTCTTCTTCATTTATAAAGCCTCTTCTGATGTTCTGAAGGGGCACACCAGAAAGCATAGACAGAGCTCTCATAACCAGCTGTTCTTTACTCATTTCAAGAGAATATATGGCAACGGGCAACCTCTCCTCGATGGCAATGTGCAAAGCCATGGATAGCATAAAGCTACTCTTACCCATGCCGGGTCTTGCTGCCACTATAACAAGGTCAGAGGGATGAAAACCTGTGGTAAGCGTGTCAAGGTCAAGAAAGCCGGTAGGTCTCCCTGTGATGAGCTTTTCCTGTCTTCTATGCTTTTCTATGACTTCTATCACCTCTTTGGCTACCTCCCTTATGTGCCAATATTGGCTTATGAGTTGTTTTTCCGATATTTCTATTATTTTTGCGTTTAAAAATTCCAACAAATTTGTAAGGTCTGGCTCTTCCCGTATTCCTTTAAGAACATGGAGGGAAAGGTCCATGAGGCGCCTCAGCCCAGACTTTTCCTTAACACTCCTTATGGCTTCTTCCAAGAGGCTACCTGTTGCTGCCTCTTCCACCAAAGCGTATATGAGCGAAAAATCTATCTTACCCTTTAGCCCTCTCTTTTCTATGTACTCCCTCAAAACAATATCATCCCAGTCTTTTCCCTTATCTTCCCAAAGCTTGTAAAGCAAGGAAAATAGCAGTCTGTGGGTTTCAAAGTAAAAGTCCTCTTCCCTAAGATTTTCAAGGACTGTGGGCATACTTTCAGGGTCTGCAATGATGGCACCAAGCACAGCCCTCTCCGCAAGCTCGTCATGAGGGGGTTCAAGGTCAAAAGACATCATTTTTATAAATTATCTCTCGCCAAGGTAGGCGGTTATCTCCAACTCCACCAGCGCCCCAAAAGGGAGTTTACTTACCTCTACAGTAGTCCTCGCAGGCTTTACCGCTATATCCTTGAAAAATTCCTCGTATAGCTCATTGAATTCCTTAAAGAGGTTAATGTCTTTTATGTATACCACAACTCTTACGATGTTTTCCTTCTTTGCTCTTGCGGACTCAAGAATGGCTTGTATGTTTTTAAACACTTGCTGGGCTTGATGTTTGAAGCCTTCCTTTAGCTCTCCGGTTTCTGGGTCTATTCCTATCTGCCCAGACAGAAACAGAAAACCACCTGCCAAGACTGCCTGAGAGTAAGGACCTAAGGGTTTGGGTGCTTTGTCTGTGAAGATGGGCAACATAAGTTATATTTTAACCCATGAAGGTGGAGGGAAGAAAAAGTCTACTTGAGTTAGGTTTGATACCACATAAGGTGAAAAAAGGAGTCCTTCTGTTCTCCGAGGGTAGCTATTGCACAGGTGTCCCTTATCTTGAGCGGGGAAGTCTAAGGGTTTTTCTCATATCCGATTCTGGCAGGGAGATAAACCTATACGACCTGATGCCTGGGCAAATGTGCATAATTGCCATGCTAACCCTTTATGCAGGCACAGAATACCCTGCCTACACAAGGGCGGAAGAAGATTCTCTAATCTACATGATTCCCCCAGACATTGCCATAAGCTTGTTTGAAGAAAACCGATGGTGGAGGTCTCTGTTCATGAAAGTTTTATCTAAAAATCTTCTTTCAGTCTTGGGCAAGATAAACTCATACATATCTGAGCGCGTTGAGGAAAGATTGGCTAAGTACTTGTTAATGTACGCAAAGGAAGGTTTTATCCAAAAGACCCACGAGGAAATCGCCAGGGATGTGGGAAGCGTGAGGGTGGTTGTTAGTAGAACTCTGAAGGATTTAGAAAGAGAAGGGCTTATCGGTCTTTGCAGGGGAAAGGTTTTTATAAAGGACGTTGAAGGCTTAAGAAGGCGGGCTGAAGCCCGCAGTTAATACTACTTTGTCCAGACAGAAAAAACAAAATCCTTGTCCTTCACCTGTGCGTGGCATGCATGACAATCCTTAGCCATGTCCTTTATCAAATTGTTCCCCTTACCATCATAACCAAAATAGCCCCAGCCGTCAGTAGCTTTGTACTTTTTGCTGTCCTTTACCATGAAGGCTTCTATTCTCTTTGCACCTTCCATGTAAGCACCATTGTCAAGCACATGCTCGTAGAAGACTATAGCTATTACAGTTCCATCAGGAAAGCTCCTCTTTCCATCCTTCTTTATAGCTCCCAGTCCCTTTTCGTTTACGTAAACATGATGTATACCGCTAAAGGGGTTGAAAAGGGGATGCTTTTGGTCAAAGATTACCATGCTTTTTACATGGTTCCAGGCTCTGTACTTTTCTGGTGCCACCTTAAAGGCTTCTGCAAGAGCAAGGCTAAAACCAGCCATCAAACCTAAGAAAAGAAATCCTTTCATGATTGCACCTCCTTTTTCTGGTTATACCAATATTCTGGAGGTGCCTACGGGGGATGTCAGTAACAAAGTTACATATAGTAGAACCTTTTCTTGTAAAAAGCCTTAGCCAGGAAGTAGCCTACAAAAAAGCCTCCTATGTGGGCAAACCATGCAACGCCACCCATACCCGCAAAGGGCAGAGTTATAAGACCGTTTATTATCTGTATAAGTATCCACATGCCTATGAAAAAGACCGCAGGAAGCTCCATAAAGGTAAGAAAGAAAAATATGGGTACCAATGCCAGTATTCTGGCATGGGGAAAGAGCCAAAGGTATGCACCTAAAACTCCGCTTATGGCCCCGCTTGCACCCACCATGGGTATGTTGGCACCACCAAAGATAAAACTTATCAATGTTTGTATAAGGGCTGCCCCAAGCCCACAGAGTATGTAGAAGATAATATATTTAAACCTACCTAACCTGTCTTCTACGTTATCACCAAAGACCCAAAGAAACCACATGTTCCCGATTATGTGAAGCCAGCTACCATGCAAAAACATATGTGTCAGAAGGGTTTGAGGTCTATCAAATAAATTAACAGGCACAAGCCCATAATCAAATATAAAAAGCTCCAACTTCTCCTCAGAGAGGCTAACTTCATAAAGCCACATGAGGGAACACAAAAGGATTATGGAAAAGTTCACCACAGGAAAACTTCTGTGGGGATTTAAATCCCTTATGGGTATCATGGCAATAGTTTAAAATCTTTCTTGTGTTGACTGCAAGAGGAATAAAGAAGTATTACAAAAAGAGGGAAGTTTTAAAGGGTGTGGATTTGGACTTAAAACGTGGTGAGATAGTAGGTCTCTTGGGTCCCAACGGAGCGGGAAAGACCACCCTCTTTAACTGCCTCGTAGGTTTTGTCTCCGTGGACTACGGGAGTATTGAGCTTGATGGCGAGGATATTACTCATCTTCCGGCGTACAAAAGGGCGAGGAAGGGCATTACCTTTTTACCTCAAGAGCATACTCTTTTTGAGGAGCTCACGGTGCTTGAAAACCTTCTCATATTCTTAGAGTTTTTTGAGGAAGGAAGAGAGTCTCAGATGGCAAGAGCTGAAGAACTGCTAACGGATTTTGGTCTCTTTGAACTAAAAAACCAAAAAGCGGGTAAACTCTCGGGGGGTCAAAAAAGAAGGTTAGAGGTAGCAAGGGCACTCATACCAAAGCCCAAGTATATATTTTTTGACGAGCCTTTTACGGGTATAGACCCCATAATGATTTCAGACATAAGGTCCATTATATTGGGTTTAAAGCTCCAAGGTATAGGCATTCTGATAACAGACCACAATGTAAGAGAAACCATAAGGATGGTAAACAGGGTATACATAATAAGCGATGGTAAAATCCTTGCGGAAGGGGACCCCTACGAGGTAAGCATGAGAGAAGACGTAAAAGAGGTCTATCTTGGCAAGGACTTTAGCTGGTAGTATATTTAAAGCATGCTGGTAAAAGACCTTGAAGAAAGACAGAAGGAATTTCTCAAGACGGTTTTTGAGCTTGAAAAACTGCCAGAGGATATGGAACTTGAGGACTTTTTGTCTTCTAAGGGCTGTAAGCTATACAGATGTCTGGGCTGTGAAAAGCTTATATTTCACGACAACTACGAATTTTGGAACCTAACAGAGTGTTGTGACGACAATTCAAAGCTAACGGAGAAAGGTCTTTTGTGCGAAGTATGCTACGCAAGAACTCCAGAGAACCTAAAGGATTGGATATTCTTTAAACCCTCCTACTACAAGGATGTGGAGTTTAACATAAAGAAGAAGGAAAAATAAAACCTTTAACTGTACTGCGAGGACTATGCTTTAACATGCCTTGCCCTTGTAATAGGAGAGCTTATCATTATGTATGCTATGGAGAAAAAAAGGATTGTAAGCCCTATAAATCTAAGAGAGGATAGGCTTCCACCCGGTCAGAGGTGGATTTCCGCACCCATAGTTTACGACATAGTTGAAAGCATTCCCCAGTGGGACATAGAAAAATATCGCTTCAAGGTGTTTGGTTTGGTAAGAAATCCCTTAGAGTTTACGTACGCAGAGCTTCTTGAGCTTCCTTCTGTGGAGCTTATTGCTGACTTTCACTGTGTAACTCGCTGGAGCGTAAAGGAGATACAGTGGGAAGGCGTTCAGACCTCCTACATTCTAAACCTTGCTCAGCCAGACCCAAGAGCTAAGTATGCCATGATTCACTGTCTTGAGGGATATACAACCAACATGCCCATAGAGTACTTGTTTGAGGAGGATACTATTTTGGCTTACAAGATGAACAACAGTCCCATTCCCCTAAGGCATGGCTATCCTCTCAGGCTTGTAGTTCCAAAGCTCTATGCCTGGAAAAGTGCCAAGTATGTTCATGCCATAGAGCTTATGGAGGAGGATGTGCCAGGTTTTTGGGAGCAAAGGGGATACAACATGCGAGGAGACCCATGGAAGGAGGAAAGGTACTGGTAAGGCTCAACCGATATCTTTCCATGTGTGGCATAGCCTCTCGGAGAAAGGCGGACGAGCTCATACTTCAGGGAAGGGTGAAGGTAAACGGACTTGTGGTCAAGGAGCTTGGGTGGAGAGTAGACCCGCAAGAGGACGCGATAGAGGTGGACGGAAGGGAGGTAAAACCAACCACGCACAGGTACATAATCTTGTACAAGCCTTGCTGTTATCTGACCTCATTGGGTCAGCCAAAAGATGGAAAGAAGACCATTCGGGAGCTTATAAAGGACGTGCCAGAAAGGGTGTACCCAGCTGGAAGGCTTGACTACAACGCCGAGGGACTTTTGATACTTACCAACGATGGGGAACTGGCAAACAGGATAATGCATCCAAGACACAAACTACCAAAGACATACCTTGTATGGGTACTCGGAAAGGTGAGCAAGGAAACAGTGGAAAGAATGCAAAAGGGTGCCATGCTTGAGGATGGTTTTGCAAAACCAGACAGCGTAAGGCTTATAAAACACAAGGAGGGAAAAAGCCTTCTACAAATCGTATTCCACGAAGGAAGAAAGCACATAGTAAAGAGGTTCGTCTCCCACTTTGGTCATAAGGTTGTAAGGCTAAAAAGGGTTGCCATTGGACCCATAGAGCTGGGAAGCCTAAAGCCAGGTCAGTGGAGGGACTTAACAAAAGAAGAATTGAAAAAGCTAAGGCAAGCTTTAGGGCTGGACGGAATTAGGAGGGTGTAGTATGGAAAGCCTTCTTAAGTTAATAGCCCTGTTTTTGGCTCTCTTCTTTGGCTTTATGATGACGCTTAAGATTTATGCTGGTATTAGGAGTAAAAGGATGCAAGGAAGGGAGTTTAAGGGATTGGACAATGGAGTTGTTTACTTTTATTCAGAAAGGTGCGGTGCATGCAAGCTGATGAAGCCTGAAGTGGAAAAGCTAAAGGAAAAGATAAGGGTTTTGGAAGCGAACTTAGCAACACCCGAGGGTTTCAGGTTGGCTCAAGACATGGGCATCGTGGCTACGCCCACAACCTTGGTGATAAAGGATGGTATAATTAAGAAGGTATTCGTTGGTGTAGTAAGGCATCAGAGAATACTTCAGGAGGTATAAGTCATGCAATTTTTCTTGGATACGGGTAATGTGGAGGAAATAAAGCAAGCTCTTGAATGGGGCATATTGGACGGTGTTACCACAAACCCAACACTGATAGCAAAGACGGGAAGACCCTTTATGGAGGTTGCCAAGGAAATCCTCCAACTTGTTGACGGTCCTGTAAGCTTAGAAACCGTTTCCAAGGATGCGGAAGGCATGGTAAAGGAAGGGAAATTCCTGGCGGAATTGGGGGACAATGTGGTTGTAAAAATACCCATGACGCCCGAAGGAATGAAAGCTGTGCAAATCCTTGAGTCTGAAGGCATACCCACCAACGTAACCCTTGTCTTCTCTCCCGCACAGGCACTCATAGCGGCAAAGGCTGGAGCCAGTTTTGTATCACCTTTCATAGGCAGGCTTGATGATGCATCCAGCGATGGTATGAAGATAATAAGGGAAATAAAGCAGATATTTGACAACTACGATATAACAGATACCCAAATCATTGTGGCAAGCGTGAGACATCCCATGCATGTGGTAGAGGCGGCCCTTATAGGTGCTGACATATGCACCATGCCCTTTGAAGTTATGAAAAAACTCTTCTACCATCCTCTTACTGACAAGGGCATTGAACTGTTCATAAAGGATTGGGAAAAGGTGCCAGGAAGACCTTTTTAGAGCCTTCCCCCACTTAATATTCTCAGTATATCGTTTATTATCACAAAGCCTGCCAAGGCTATTATTATGGCGTAGCCGGCCTTTACCCATACCTCTTTAAACTTGGGAGAAAGTGGTTTTCTTCTGAGTGATTCTATCAGGAAAAGGAGTATCAAGCCACCATCAAGAACTGGTAGGGGTATAAGGTTGAATACAGCCAGCTGAACGGATATAAAAGCCATCATGCCTATGAAGGGCAGAATACCCTGCTGTGCGGACTCGCCAGCCAGCTGGGCTATGGCAATTGGTCCACCAAGAGTTTTAATGGACAGACCACCCGTTATGAGACTCCACACAGCCCTTACAGAAAGAAGACTAAGCATGTAGGTTCTCTCTACGCCATCAAGCATAGCCTGATGGAAAGGTCTTTCTACCTCAACCATCTGGATGTGCGGGGATACGCCAAGTATGGGCAAGCCTGTCCTTGGGTCAACCTTTGGCACCACAGTCTTTTCTTCTATGAGTTCTCCCCTTTTTACAGTTAGGGTTATGGGTTTGTCTTTGGATTCCCTTACCTTTTTCACCATGTCATACCAGTCCACAACCTCTGTGCCGTTTACCTTGAGGACCCTGTCACCTTCTTTAAGCCCAACCTGATAGGCTGGTGTGTTTTCTAAAACCTTACCTATGACTGCGGGAAGGATTGGTTCCGCACCAAATCCCCCAGACCTGGTAATGCTTCCCCTTGTGCGTAGCTCAACCTGTTTTCCATCCCTGAGAACTACCACCCTCCAGTCTTGACTGAGCATGTTTCTAAAGACAACCTTTTCCACATCCTTCCAGGTTTCAACTCTTACAGAGTTTATCTCTAATATCGTATCTCTTTCCTTTATGCCCATGGTGTGTGCCAGGCTACCCTCTGCAACATGGCCTACAAGGGGTTTTTCAAACTGGTAGCTTGGCACCTTTTTGTTTACCGCAGACAAGAGACCAAACAGCAATACCGCCAGTATTAGGTTAAACAGTGGACCACCAAAGGCTATTAGAATCTTTTGCCAGTTAGGTTTGGCTGAAAAGGCTCTTGGGTCCTGCAAGCTTTCCTCTTCTCCGTACAGCTTAACGAAGCCCCCAAGAGGAAGTGCGGACACTCTATACTCTGTTTCGCCAATCTTTTTATTTAAAAGCACAGGACCAAAGCCTATGGAAAATATCTCTACCTTAACACCAAAGAGCTTAGCCATAAGAAAATGTCCCAATTCATGAAACCATATTAGCACCCCAACTAAAACCAGAAATGCCACTAAATACTCCATACTACTCCTCCTTTAAAACCTTAACGATAACTTTCCTTTCCCTTGGTCCGTCAAACTCCGCAAGAAATACGGCTTCCCAAGTGCCCAACATAAGGTCTCCATCTTCTACAGGGATAACCCTTGAGTTGCCTATTATGGCACTCCTTATATGAGCTGCAGAGTTGCCCTCAGAGTGAGCATAATTATCTCTCCACGGAATAAGTTTTTCCACAGAGTAGGCTATGTCCCTTATCACATCTGGGTCTGCACCCTCGTTTATAAAGACGCAGGCGGTAGTGTGAGGCACGTAGATAAGGCACAAACCAGATTTTACGCCGGAGGCTCTTACTATCTCCCTTACTTGACTTGTTATGTTTACAAAGCTAGTATGTTTTGTGGTCTTTACCCTTATGACAGCCATGCTATTTGATGTTTATCTTAAAGATACACCTTTCGTATCCTTGTGCTTTACACTTTATTTCTTTGACGCTTAGCTTCTTTTCTATAAGCTCGCTCAAAAAGCCTTCAAAGAATCCAGCCATAGGCTCGCACACGGGATTCTTGCTCTCACCCACGGCCTCCACAAGAATAGAGCCGTCAACTCTTATCTCCATCTTGTCAAGGTCATACTCAAAAACGTCTAAAAGTCTTGAAGATTCCGCTATGACGGTAAGCACATCCAGAGCTTCATCTAACCTGTCCGTGTATATACCGTATCTTTCTTTGAGTATCCTGGCTCCTTTTCGTCCACCAAACTCGGTGGCTTTCTTTATCACTCTCTCTATTCCTAACTTGCTAAGCTTGTGGATGTCCCTATAGCCGTCTACCAGCGCCGCCCTATGAACAAGCACAGATTCTCTCTCTATGGCTTCTGCCAAAGCTCTAAACTTATCCTTCAGATATTCCATCCCATACTCCTGAGCTTTTGCAATCCTTCCTCTGAGATTTTATCCTTGCTCCAAGCAGGCTCAAACAAAAAGTTTACCACAACATCGGTCAGTTGTGGGAAGTTTCTCAGTATATGCTCCCTAATATGTTGGGCAAAGAAACCCTTTGCAGGGCAAGAGGGAACTGTAAGGGTCATATCAATGTAGGCAACACTGTTTTTGACCTGCACCCCATATATAAGACCAAGACTTACTATGTCTAAGGGAATTTCGGGGTCCCTTATTTCCTTGAGCCTTTCAAGAATTTCCAATTCCATTATCTATTAATATATTTCCTTTCCCAGTTGAGTGCGGTCTTTATTATAAATTCAAGGTCGTCATACTTAGGTTTCCACTGAAGGATTTCTTTGGCTTTTGTGCTGTCTGCCACAAGAGCTGGAGGGTCTCCTTCACGCCTGGATGCATAACGCACCTCAAAATCAACCTTGGAAACTTCCTTTACCTTGTTGATAACTTCCAAGACTGTATAACCTCTGCCGTAGCCTATGTTAAAAACGTCACTTTCACCACCAGCAATCAGATGCTCTAAAGCCCTTAAGTGTGCCTCGCAGAGGTCCATAACGTGCACATAATCCCTTATGCATGTGCCGTCGGAGGTGTTGTAGTCTGCGCCGAAGACCTCTATGTATGGTATCTGACCTGTGGCTACCTTTACCGCCCTTAGGATAAGGTGTGTGGGTTCTTTGCTAACCTGCCCTATCCTTCCCTCTGGGTCTGCTCCAGCTACGTTAAAGTATCGTAGAATTGCGTACTTTATACCAGTGCTGTAAGAGTAATCTCTTATAGCTCTTTCCGCAAAGAGCTTACTCCATCCGTAGGGATTTATGGGATTTGTAGGGTCTTCCTCCTTCACGGGCATCCTCTGAGGTATTCCATAGACCGCCGCAGTAGAAGAGAAGATAAGATACTTTACCCCAGCTCTCTCCATTGCCTGCAGTAGGTTTACAGTTCCCATTAGGTTGTTCTCATAATACAAAAGCGGTTTTTTTACGCTTTCTGGCACCTTTACCTTTGCGGCAAAGTGTATAACCGCATGAGGTTTAAACTCCAAAAGGACTTCCTCCAAAGCCTTAAAGTTGAGAAGGTCCACCACTCTGAGAGCACCATATAGGACAAACTGAGGACTTCCCTCTGACAGATTATCCACTGTAAGAACATCGTATCCTCCCTCTCCCAAAAGCTTTACCATGTGAGACCCTATGTATCCAGCTCCCCCCGTCACTAATATTCGCATATAAGAATTGTATCACTCTTGTAAAGTCTCAGCAAGATAGTCCGCAAGGTGCAGGACTTCTTGGTTTACCTTGTGCCTTTTTACTCCATCCTTAAGGTTCAAAACACAACCGGGACATGTGGTAAGCACGAGGTCCGCTTCTGTTTTTCTTAGGTCTTCCACTTTTTCTCTTTGAATTTGTTCCGACATGCGGGGATTTGTTATAGAAAAAAGACCAGCAAAACCACAACAGGATTTGTCCTTTTCCGCTTTTTTTACTTGGTCTCCTTCTATCCTTTCCGTTAGCTCATAAAAGACCCTGTCGCTTACCTTCATAGCACTGTAGGAATGACAGGGAACGTGGAAGGTTAGCCTGTTTCCAGAACCTTTAAACTTCAGACTGCTTTCTTGGACTATCTGGGCAAAGTCGTAAACGGGTTTTTCAATGCCATAGTCTTCCTGCAAAGCACCACCGCAGGTAGGACAGGCTACCACTATGGCATCAAAGTTGTGTTTGCTCATTTCTTCTAAGTTGTGATTCTTCAGTCTTTCAAAGGCTGGTATGTTGCCAGAGTAGTAATGGGGTGCACCACAACATTTTATATCCTCTGGAACTATGACCGTATAGCCAGCCTTGTTCATAAGCTTTATGACGTTTTCGCCAGTTTTTCCGTAGAAGGCATCTATCATACAGCCGGTAAAGAAGAGTAGCTTACCTTTTTCTTCCTCTGCTTTGAATACCTTCCCCCTTAATCCGAAGGCTTTTGCGGTGGGCTTTGGCATAAACTTTACCGCACCCGTTGGGAAGGGAACCTTCAGCTCTGCAAAAGGGAGAGGGTCCATGAGCATGCCTGCCACCTTTACCGCCTTCCTACCTAACTTTGATTGGAGTAGTTCCAGACTTTTAAGACCAAGGCTTTTTACAATCCCCTGACCTGTGGTTTCTCTCTGCATATCTTTTGCCTTGGTAATTATCTCCTTGTACTCCACGTTGTTAGGACATATCCATTCGCACCTTCTGCACATGGCACACTGGTCCCACTGTTTGGAAACCTCCTCTGTTAGGGGCAATTCACCCCTCACCACCATCTCTGCCAGAGCAAGCCTGCCTCTGGCGAAACCACCCTCTTCTTGGATGTAAGGATAGGTAGGACATACAGACTTGCAAAGTCCACACTTTACGCACTTTTGTGCCAGGTCAAGGGACAGCTCTACGAACTTTTCCATGGTCTATGTAAATATAGGGCATTGCAACTGTATTAAATTGATAAAAAGCAGGTTATAATTTTTTATTCCTGAGCGGGTGTGGCGGAACTGGCAGACGCGCAGGACTTAGGATCCTGTGGGCTTAGCCCGTGAGGGTTCGACTCCCTCCACCCGCATTACAGAAGGAGGTTTACATGAAGGTAAGCGTAGAAAGCAGAGAAGGGCTTTTTAGAGCTCTTAATGTGCAAATAGAGGGCGACATAGTAAAGTCCGCTCTTGACGAAGTTTATAACTATTTGAAAGAGCATGCGGAAGTGGAGGGCTTCAGAAAGGGTAAGGCACCCCTATGGATAATAAGGGCAAAGTTTAAGGATTACATACAGGAGGAAGTGGGCAAGAGGGTGGCAAATGTTACATTGGCAAGTGCCATTCAAGAGAGCGGTTTAAAGCCAGTTGCGGACATATATCTGGAAAAGGTCCAGTTGGAAGAACTTTCTCAAAGGTTAAACTATACCATCTCCTTTGAGGTTCCCCCAGAGTTTGAACTCCAAAACCTTGATAGCCTGGAAGTGGAAATAAAGAAAGTAGAGTTTAGCGAAGATATGGTGAAGGAGAGGATTGAAGAGCTCAGGGAAGAACATGCTATATGGGAGCCGGTGGATAGAGAGGTAAGGGAAGGTGACCTTGTGGTTGTGGACTACAGGGTAGAAGATATGGAAAGTGGGGAAACTACGGACGGAGAGACTTCAGGCATTATCGGTTCAAAAACCTTTAGGGAAGAAATAGAAAAGGCTCTCCTCGGTAAGAAGGAAGGTGATAGCTTTGTTTTGGAAGAGCTTACCCTCTATGACACGGAAGGTAGACCCGCAGGAAAGGCAAGGGTGGAGATAAGGGTAAAGAGTGTAAAGGAAAAGATACTTCCAGAAGTAAACGATGAGTTTGCAAAGGAGCTTGGACTAGGTGAGACCTGGAATGAAGCGGAAGAAAGGATTAGGGAAGAGATAAAGGCTAATCTGGAAAACATAAGGCGTGGTATGATTATGGATGCAGTGGCCCTAAAGCTGGTTCAGATGCACCAGTTTGATGTCCCCAAGACCCTACTACAAAGAGAGCTTTCTCACCTTGTGCAGATAAGGGCACGAGAGCTTTCAGCGTGGGGAATAGACCCAAAGTATTTAGACTACAAGTCCATGGCTCAAGAACTACTTCCTCAAGCGGTTTTAAACATAAAGCTCAGGTTTATCCTTGATAAGTATGCAAGTCAAAAGGGCATTCAGGTAGGCGAAGAAGAAATCAGTAGGAAAATAGAAGAGCTTGCAAAGGCTTACGGCAAATCCACAGAGGATATGAGAGAATACTTGCAAGGGGAAAACCTGATACCCGTTCTCCAAGAAGACCTAAGGAGAGAAAAAGCCTTAGAAGATATAATTTCCAGAGTGTCAGTTAAAGAGATTGAGGAGAAAAAGGAGGAACAAAATGAAAATACTTGACCAGCTTGTTCCCATAGTTATAGAGCAAACACCCAGGGGTGAAAGGGCTTACGACATATACTCAAGGCTTCTGCAAGATAGAATTGTGCTCCTTGGCTTTCCCATAGATGACCACGTATCAAACCTTATAGTGGCACAGCTTCTATTTTTGGAGGCACAAGACCCAGAAAAGGATATATACATGTACATAAACTCCCCCGGTGGTTCTGTAACTGCTGGCATGGCTATCTACGACACCATGCAATACATAAAACCCGATGTGGTTACCATATGCATGGGACAGGCCGCCTCTATGGGTGCAGTGCTTCTTGCGGCGGGTGCAAAGGGGAAAAGATACGCTCTGCCCCATGCCAGGGTAATGATACACCAGCCCTTAGGTGGTATATCTGGACAGGCTACGGACATAATCATACACGCAGAGGAGATAAAGAGGATAAAGAACATACTCAACCAGATATTAGCAAAGCACACAGGACAGCCCCTTGAAAAAATTGAAAGAGACGTGGAAAGAGATTATTTTATGTCTGCTCAGGAGGCCATGGAATACGGTATTGTTGATAAGGTAATAGAGAAGAGAAGCTAACATGACAAAAAAGAAGCAAGATAACTATTGTTCTTTTTGCGGTAGGTCAAAGAGCGAAGTTTTGCTCCTTATAGCAGGACCAAACGATACTTACATATGCGATAGATGTGTGGAGGCTTGCAATTCAATAATAAAGGAGCAGAAGAGACAGCTAAGTCAGTATGTGTCCAGAGACTTACCCACACCAGAGGAGATAAAAAGGGAGCTTGACCAATACGTTATAGGTCAAGAGAGGGCAAAAAAGGTGCTTTCTGTAGCGGTATACAATCACTACAAGAGGATAAGAACCAAGGAATTGGGTATAAGTCTGGATGATGTAGAAGTAGAAAAGAGCAACATCCTACTTATAGGACCCACGGGCTCTGGCAAAACACTGCTGGCAAAAACCCTTGCCAAAATAATAAACGTGCCCTTTGCCATTGCTGATGCCACCAGTCTTACAGAGGCGGGCTATGTGGGCGAGGACGTGGAAAATGTGCTTGTAAGGCTTTTGCAAAACTGCGGGTACGATGTAAACATGGCACAGAAGGGTATAGTTTACATAGATGAGATAGATAAGATTGCTAAGAAATCGGGCATAAACCCGTCCATAACCAGAGATGTATCCGGTGAAGGCGTACAGCAAGCCCTTTTAAAGATTATAGAAGGCACCGTAGCTAACGTCCCACCACAGGGTGGAAGGAAACATCCCCATCAGGAGTTTATACAGGTGGACACCACAGACATACTTTTCATATGCGGTGGAGCTTTCGTTGGACTTGAGGAAATAGTAAAACGCAGGTTAGGCAAGTCTGTAGTAGGCTTTGAAGCCCAGATAAAGAAGTTTGAAAAGGGTGAAAACCCCCTTCAGTTTGTGGAGGTAGATGACCTTGTGCACTTTGGGCTTATACCAGAGCTTGTTGGAAGACTACCAGTCATAGCAGTACTGGATGAGCTAACGGAAGAGGACCTAATAAGGGTTTTGTCAGAACCAAAGAATGCTCTCGTAAAGCAGTATAAAAAGCTTTTTGAGATGGAAGGTGTGGAACTTGAGTTTACAGAAGATGCCCTTGCGGAAATAGCAAAGGAAGCCATAAGAAGGAAAACTGGGGCGAGGGGACTAAGGGCAATAGTGGAAGAACTAATGCTGGATGTTATGTTTGAATTACCTTCCCTCAAGAGTGTTAAAAAAGTTGTGGTAAGTGGAGAAACCGTAAGAAACAGACTGAAGCCAGTTTATGTGATGAGGGAGGCAGTATAAGGGTGTGCTATGATTTTGATAGGAGGTAAACTATGAAAAAATCCCTTTTAGTCTTACTTGCTCTTTCAGGCTTTGGTTTTACCGAGCAGAAATTTGCTTGCGCAGACCCCAACAGGATTTTATCTGAATCCCAGATGGTCAAGGCAAAAGAAACTCAGCTTAGGGCAAAGGTAGACGAATACCAGAAACAGCTTGACCAGATAAACAAAAAGCTGGAAGACCTGAGAAAGCAGATAGAGAGTAAGGGTATAGCCCAGAACGTGAGAGAACAGAAGATAAAGGAATACCAGAAGGTCGAGTCTGAAGGTATGGAGCTTCAGCAAAAGGCCCAGAAGGAAATATCAGAGATAAAAGGGAAAATGGAAGCGGAAATAACCAGCAAGGTAAAGAGCATAGCGGAGGATTTGGCTAAAAAGCAAGGGTTTACGGGTGTTCTTGATTGTTCCGCCTTCGTATACGTATCCCCAGAAATAGACATAACCAAGGAGGTAATTCAGAGGTTGGACCAGCAAAAATGAAGCTCCTGGAAGTTTCATATTTTCTTCAAGGTGAGCTAAAGGGTGACGGCAACTTTGAGGTATCAGGACTATCCTCACCAGAAAATCCCACGGAGGGTAGCCTTGTATTCTGTCAAGATAAAGAACATGTGGAAAAGCTTAAGGGACTAAAGGTTGCCCTTGTGGTCTCTCAGGAGGTAGACTTTCCCAATTATGTAAAGGTCAAAAATGTTAGGCAGGCATTAGCCAAGTTTTTAGCCCATTTTTATCCTGAAAGGCATCCATCGGGAATATCTGAAAAAGCATACATAGAAGAGGATGTATCCATTGGTAAGGATGTTTACATAGGACCTTTTGTCTATGTGGGAAGGGGTGCGGTCTTAGAAGATGGTGTAAAGGTCTATCCCTTCTGCTACATAGGCGACGATGTAAAGATAGGAAAAAACAGCGTGCTTTTCAGCGGCGTCCACATATACACAGGTTGCATAATAGGTAAAGGTGTTAGAATACACAGTGGGTCTGTGATAGGTGCGGACGGCTTTGGATACTACGTGGGACAGGAAGGCATTCTCAAACTGAACCACATAGGAAAGGTGGTCATTGAAGACTTTGTGGAAATAGGAGCAAACTCATGCATAGACAGAGCGCTTATAGACGAAACCAGAGTAGGAAGAAATACAAAAATAGATAATCTGGTGCAGGTGGGTCATAACTGCAGTATAGGTGAAGAGAATATATTGGTAGCTCAGGTAGGTGTTGGTGGTAGCGTAAAAACTGAAAGAGGAGTTGTTATGGCCGGTCAGGTGGGTGTTGCAGACCACGTGCATATAGGCGACAGGGCAATAATCTCTGCCAAGGCGGGCGTTTCCAAAAGCTTGGAGGGAGGAAAGGTATACGGTGGTGCCATTCCAGCAATGGAATGGTCCAAGTGGAAAAGAATCTACGCATACCTTTTAAAACTGCCAGAGCTATTTAAGGAGAAGAGGCATGAGGATAAGAGTAGCCCATAGTCCTGACTCGGACGATGCCTTTATGTTTTATGCGATGACCATGGGTAAAATAGACATGGAGGGTTTTGAAGTTGAACATGTGCTTGCGGACATTGAAACCCTAAATCGTGAAGCCCTCAAGGGTACTTACGAAGTCTCTGCAGTGTCCTTTCATGCCTATCCATACATAGCGGACAAATACTTGGTGCTTCCCAGTGGAGGAAGCGTCGGTGACGGCTACGGTCCCATTGTGGTTTCCATACAAAGCTTGAACACTATAAAGGGTAAAAAAGTAGCAGTTCCAGGAAGGCTAACTACCGCCTACCTTCTTCTAAAACTTTACGAGCCAGAGTTTGAAGAGGTGGTCCTACCCTTTGACCGCATAATAGAGGCGGTTTTGGAGGGTTTGGTAGATGCGGGACTTGTAATACACGAAGGACAGCTTAGCTACGAAGAGAAAGGTTTAAAGAAGTTTGTTGACTTAGGTAAGTGGTGGAAGGAGCAAACGGGCTTGCCCCTGCCTCTTGGTTGTAATGTTATAAGGAGAGATTTAGGCATGGAAAACATAAGAAAGTTTGAAAGGCTCATGAGAGCAAGCATAGAGTACGCCTTAAACCACTGGGAAGAGGCTCTTAGCTTTGCACTGGAGTATGCCAGGGACATAAGAGACGACTTGCAGAAAACTAAAAGGTTTGTAAGCATGTATGTGAACGAAAGAACCTTGGACTACGGCGAGGATGGCAGACAAGCGGTAAAACTTTTGCTACAAAAGGGTGTAGAAAAGGGTATAATCAAAGCTGATATGCCTCATATAATTTTCAGCGACGAGGTGTTAAGCTAATGACTATGCTGTCCGAGGAGCTCTTGCAGAGGCTAAGGGAGCATGTGAGCTACTTTCCGAGAAAGGAACAGGCTATACTCGTTTGCCTTCATGAGGTTCAAGACCACTACGGACACATACCAGATTTTGCCTTGCAGGAACTGGCAAAGCTTCTGGAGCTACCATTGAGCCACGTGGAGAATGTGGTTTCCTTTTACGACATGTTTGACAGGGGTGAACCCGCAAGACACAGAATAAGGGTGTGCATAAGCGTCGTATGCAACCTCATGAATTCTCAGAAGGTGCTGGACGCACTGAGAGAGCTTCTCGGAGTTGGACTTGGAGAGGTGACAAGGGACGGTAAGTTTAAACTTTTGGGTGTGCAGTGTATAGGTGCTTGCTCCGAAGCACCTTGCTTTATGGTAGATAACGATACTTACAAGTTTGAATCAAAGGAGAAACTCCATGAAATCCTATCCCGTTACGCCTGAAATATATGCGGAGACAACTCTAAACCTGCTTCTTAAGAGGGCGAAAAAACCCCGGGTTCATACTATAGAGGACTATCTAAAGGACGGGGGATATCAGGCATTGGAAAAAGCCCTCAACATGAACCCTATGGAAATAATAGAGTGGGTGGACAAAAGCCAGCTAAGAGGTCGTGGTGGTGCCGGCTTCCCTACTGGCAGGAAGTGGAAGTTTGCGGTGCAAAACCCTGCTCCCAGATATCTCATATGCAACGCAGACGAGTCTGAGCCAGGCACCTTCAAGGATAGGATACTCATGGAAAGGGACCCTCACCTGCTCATAGAAGGCATGGTCATTTCAGCCTACGCACTGGGTGCCAATGAAGCCTTTATTTACATAAGGGGTGAATACCCTGCGGGCTACTACATACTGAGGGACGCCATAGATGAGGCAAAGAAAAGAGGCTTTCTGGGTAAGAACATATTAGGCTCGGGCTTTGATTTAGAAATTTACGTGGCGCGTGGTGCTGGGGCTTACATATGTGGTGAAGAAAGTGCCCTTATTGAGTCCCTTGAGGGCAAAAGAGGTATGCCAAGAATAAAGCCTCCCTATCCGGTGCAGTATGGTCTATTTGGTAGGCCTACTGTCGTAAACAATGTGGAAACCTTGTGCAACATCCCTCTTATAGTGGGTATGGGTTGGGAAGAATACAGGTACATAGGTCCCAGCGACTACCCAGGACCCAAGCTCTTTCCAGTGAGCGGAAAGGTAAAAAAGCCGGGAGTGTACGAACTTCCCATGAATACCACACTCAGAGAAGTGATATTTAAGTACGCAGGAGGAACAATAGGCAACAGGAAAGTTAAAGCTGTCTTTTCTGGTGCGTTGGACTGCTTTTCTGCGGAAGAACTGGATACACCCATGGACTACTCACCCTTTGGTTTTGGTGGAACTGGAACGGTAATAGTGTTGACAGAGGAGGACGATATAGTAAAGGCTTGTTTGTGGGTTGCGGAGTTTTACGCACACGAAAGTTGTGGTCAATGTACACCCTGCAGAGTAGGAACTTACGAGCAGGCAAATTTGCTCGAGAAGCTAATCCAGGAGCATGCCAACGGAATGGATTGGGAAGGTTTTGAGTTTGTAAACTCCTACATACAGCCTACATCCATATGTGGGTTAGGTGCTGTTGCCGGAAGGCTTATAAAACAAACAATACAAAAGTTTCCAGAAGAGTGGGAAAGGTATAAGAAAAGGATAAAGGTATGAATATATTCTTAATCTTTTTCCTTCTAATTTCATACGCTTATCCTCAAGAGAGTAGGGAATGTCCAACGAATCCTTTAAGGGACAAGGAGTATTGCAAATACTTTTGGAGTCTATGTAAAGGCTTGGGAATAAGGAGGCTGGATGGTATAAAAGCCTGCTTAGAAAAGAGTCAATCCTACGAAGAAGGGATAAAGTGCTTTGAAAGGTCTTGGATAGAAGACCTATTTAAGAGATAGTATTTAAACCTTATCCTAATTCAGCTCCTGAATCAATATGTGTCAAGCCGACTAACAGGATAAGCCACGCAGACGCAAGGGACAGTTAGGGCTTTTTTCATGTTTAGCGACTGATTCTTGGCTTTAGGATGTTTTATCCTATTCCATCATAGAATCCTTATTCTTTTATTCTTTTTCCACTCCTCATACATGTTTAACAGCTCTTCTTTTCTAAGTCCCAGCTTTTCTAATACCCTTCTTGCATATTCCCTAACGGCGGATACGGATATACCCAAAGCCTGACTTATATCATGGTAAATAAGACCTTTCAACAAAAGGACTAATACTCCCTTTTCTCTCTTTGAAAGCTCCTTTTTGTAAGGTGCCCTACTTTCACACAGTTCCTTTAGGAAGTTTTCGGGCGTCTTCTGCGCGTATTCTGTCTCCGATTGCTCTGTGATTTCAACTTGGGATGCCTCTTGGCTCATTGGAGTTTCCTCACTCCTTGACTTTTTTGTGTACACGAGATATACGGCGATGCTTACCAGCAAAAGGTTCCCAAGTGCTATCACATACTTGGTATTCCCCATATTTTTGAAAACAAAATATCCTGTAAGTATTGCAAGGCAGATAACGCCAAAGCCAACAGGAAAGGCAGTTAGGGGGTTTCTTAACCTAACCAGACTATAAAGCACAAATGCATCCGCAAATCCAAAACCTATTTGAATTCCATACATGGAAAAGTTTAGAGTTATCTTATTTTCAAAATGCATGAGGAAGAAACTTAGCGCAAAGGCAAGCATGGACAGCGTTATTAAAAGCTCTTCAGACACTCGATTAATTAAAAGGAGAAAACAAGCAAATACAGCAAAGGCGTAGAAAACCACCTCCATGCCTAAAAGGAAAGCCTCCCTGTGGTAGACCTTCATAAGAACTCCATACATAAGCCCACCCGTCAGATATAACAGAAAAAATCTCGGTAACAGTCTTATCCAAGTAGATTTGGTTACCGCTTGCTCGTCGTGAACAAAATTGGGTTTTCCTATAAAACTAAGGGAAGGCATTAGTCCCAGGATTAAGAACTTGTAATCTTGATGTAGAGGTGCATGTAACAACAGTAACATGGCAAGATTCCCAAAACTTAAACCAAGTATCCCTAATTCCTTAAAGTTTTCCGTAAGAAAGTAGGAGGAAGAGAAACCTATTAGAGACATAACCAATGGTTTCAATTCTTGTTCCGTTGTAGGATAAAAAACCGTTAGAACTCCCGTAGCTATAACTAGGAAGGGATACACCTTTGGGAATATGGCTTTGGTAAGTAGGTTTAGTGCAAAGCCCGCTATGTGCCCTAAAAGAAAGTAGGGGAGTAAATCAAGATTATCTAAGAGTGGTCCGCCCATAGGAAAGGAAACAATCCAGAATACAAAAGCCCCGAGGATTATCAAAATTATCATTTACGTCCATTATTTTACCAATTGTCGCCGAGAAACAGCTACAAACACCATTACATCCATAACTACAAAAGGATTACAGCGTGCAACTTGAAAACCCAAATTCTGGGTTATAACCTTCATGTATGAAGTTTTGAGGAAAGTTCAAAAGCACAGGAGGGGGTTTGTGGGGGAGAGGAGACCCTCCTCCCAAGGGACCCATTGGGTCCCTTGTTATAATTTAAGACTGTGAGAGGGATTTACGCTACCCTATTAGCCCTATCGGAGATAGGCTTTGATAGTCTTTACCTTGATGCGCAGGGAATCCAGCATGCAAAAACCAGTGTAGAAGAGGAAGAAGATAAAGAGAAAAGGCTAAAGGAGCTATATGAGACTGTTGAAAGGGAAAGGAAATGCATACTCTATGAAGGTGCCAGCGGTTATGTTTTCGGTGAGGGGAATCCTTATTCCTTAGTGTTGTTCGTAGGAGAAGCACCAGGTGAAGAAGAAGACCAGCAAAAAAGGCCCTTTGTGGGAAGGGCGGGCAGATACCTAAACCAGAAGCTGGAAGAGGTAGGTCTCAAAAGGGAGGAGGTTTACATAACCAATGTGGTCAAATCAAGACCGCCCGGCAACAGAAAACCCACGCCAAAGGAAATGCAGAGCTGTTTACCCTACCTAAAGAAAGAGGTAGAGATAATAAAACCAAGACTTATTGTGTGTCTTGGCTCCACAGCCTTAGAGGGCATACTGGGCAAGAACTTACAGGTCACAAAGCACAGGGGTCAGCTTTTTGATTACCCCTACAACAGAAACATAAAGGTCCTGCTTACCTACCACCCCGCCTACATACTAAGAAATCCAAACGCAGAGAGGGAATTTGTGGAAGACCTAAAGAGGGCAAAACAGCTCCTATCAACTTCTTAGTAAAAATATTTTCAGATATCCATCCTCAATTTTTGCTCCCCTTGGCTCGTAATCCTTCAACTTTCTCGGTAAGAGCACATGACTTTTGAAGTTTTTCCACCTTATGACTATTTCACCATCACTTTTTAGCACGGATAGCCCTTCCTTTGTCAGAAAAGGAGCCTTTAGCTTTACAATATAATCTCCATCCTGCTCCACAAACTCGTAGGGCTTTTCCCTGTGAAGAACTGTTATAGGGTCTGTATCACCGTATATTAGGTTAGAAAGGATTTTGAGCCTCTCTTCCCCTACCACCTCATCTTCCATCAGGGGAACTGTAAAAACTGGGACGGGATAAAAGAGGGCATGCATATCTTCAAGGTGTTTTTTCTGAGTCAGGACCCATTTAGAAAAGTGTTCACAACTTTCTACGGTTGGTGGCAGTACCTTGTTTACTATGACTGCGTCTACATTCACACCAAAGAGGCTAAAGTACATGAACGCCCTCTGACTTTCCTTTAGCACCATCTTTTCTGGGTTTGCCACCAGCCTTACGGAGGTTTTTTCTGGGTCTATTAAAATTTCGTCTACACCTTTCAACTTTTCGTAAAAGTTTTCAAGGGCTCTAAAGTACTCATCATCGGGCAGTGGCACATCGGTAAGCCTACGAGCCACGGGTCTTGCCACCTTTAGTATGGTCCTCTCCACATTGAATATCTTTCTCATGTACCACTTTAGCACTGTGGGCATGGAAACAAATCTAAGAGACTCCCCAGTAGGGGGCAGGTCCAACACCAGTGCATCAAACTCGCCTTCCTTGTAGTACTTGTTTACGTACAGAAGGCTTGTGACCTCTTCCATGCCAGGGAGTATGGCAAGCTCCTCGGAAACCACCTGGTCTAAACCAGTGGTATTAAACAAAAGCTCAAGAAATCTGTAGACATCTCCCCAATATCTATCCACTTCTTCTTGAATGTCTATTTCCTGAAGGTAGAGGTTCTCGGATATCCTTATGGGCAGTCCTCTGGCTCTCGTTTTTTCTTCCTCAGGAATATCAAAGGCATCCCCAAGGCTATGAGCCGGATCTAAGGAAACCACTATGGTTTTGTATCCAAGACTTGCAAGTCTATAAGCGGTGGCGGCCGATACAGTAGTCTTACCAACTCCACCCTTTCCAGAAAACAATAGTATCCTCATAATTCTTAAAAAATATAGTCTACTGCAAGAGCCATTAAGATACAGAGTTTACCACTTGACACACCGCTTTATAGTGGTTTATAATTTAAAACCCTATAAAAGTCCTGAGCAAGGACCTAAGGTAGCTATAGCTTGCTTTTTATTTTATGCTTTTGTATGCTATAATTTTTAGCTTGTAGCAGAGGTGGAATGCTATGATACAGAGACAGAGCTATGCAAATGTGGCGGACAATTCGGGTGCCAAGAAGGTTCAGATAATAGGTATACCTTACGCTCCCAGGAAGTACGCAACCGTGGGTGACGTGGTTACCATCACAGTTAAGGTGGCTGCACCCAACAGCCCAGCGAAGAAGGGCAAAGTATACAGGGCGGTTGTGGTAAGGACAAAAAAGGAAGTGAGACGGCCCGACGGCAGTTATATAAAGTTTGACGACAACGCGGTAGTGCTGCTAAATCAATACGGAGAGCCACTTGGAACGCGTATACTTGGTCCAATAGCAAGGGAAGTTAGAAACAGAGGATTTACCAAGCTGGCATCCTTGGCTCCGGAGGTGGTGTGATGGCTCAGAGGATAAAGAAGGGCGATACTGTAGTGGTGATGAGAGGCAGAGAAAGGGGCAAAACCGGCGAAGTTATAAAGGTTATTAGGGAGGAGAACAAAATTATTGTTAAAGATGTAAACCTCGTAAAAAAACACGTGAAGGAAATACCCAACGTTAGAGAGGGTGGTATATACCAGATAGAGGCACCCATACACATAAGCAACGTAATGATTCTCTGTCCAAAGTGTAGCAAACCCACGAGGGTAGGCATAAGGACCGTGATGGAGGGAGACACCTTAAGAAAGTACAGATACTGCAAAAAATGCAACGAGAACATAGACTTGATAAGAGAAAAAGTGAGGGCTAAAAGATGAGTATAGAAACCAAATACATACCGAGACTTTACAACAAGTATAAGGATGAGGTAGTTCCTCAGCTTATCAACCGCTTTGGTTACAAGAATCCCATGGAAGTGCCAAGGATAGTAAAGATAGTGGTTAACATGGGTGTAGGTGAAGCGGTTGGGGACATAAAACAACTTGAAAGGGCTATGGAAGATATGAAAGCGATAACCGGTCAACAGCCAACTGTCAGAAGAGCCAAAAAATCTGAGGCTGGCTTTAAACTGAGAAAAGGCATGCCAGTGGGTCTAAAGGTTACCCTCAGAAAGGAGAGGATGTGGGATTTTCTGGACAAGCTGATTTCTGTAGCCCTTCCAAGAGTTAAAGACTTTAAGGGTTTGAACCCTCGTTCCTTTGATGGAAGAGGTAATTACGCCTTTGGTATAGCGGAACAGATAGTGTTTCCAGAAATAGACTACGAAAAGGTTGATGCCATAAGGGGTATGGACATAATCATCCATACCACAGCAAAGACCGACGAGGAAGCCTTTTGGCTTCTTTCCTTGCTCGGACTTCCCATAAGGAGCGTAGGAGGTTAACATGCCAAGAAAGGCAAAAGTAGCCAAGGATGTTATGCATTTTCCAAAGTATGCAGTTAGGCAGAAGAACAGGTGTCCCCTGTGTGGAAGACCAAGAGGTTTTATAAGGCATTTTGGAATGTGCAGGCTATGTTTCAGAGAGCTTGCCCTCAAGGGTGAGCTTCCAGGTGTTAGAAAGGCAAGCTGGTAAGGAGGTTAGTGATGGATCCAGTGGCAGACCTTTTTTCCGCCATCAAGAACGCCATAAGAAGACGCATGGACTATGTGGATGTGCCCTCTTCCAAGCTAAAGGAAGCTATCCTTGAACTTCTCAAAAAAGAAGGCTACATAAAAGACTGGGAAAGGATAGAGGAAGGTAAAAGGGGCACTCAGTATACCCTAAGGGTTCATCTCAAGTACTCAGACCCCAAAAAAGAAAGGAGTGTTATATCTGAACTTAAGAGGGTCTCAAAGCCCGGAAGAAGGATATACGTGCCAAAGCACAGGATACCCTACGTGGAAAGGGGCCTTGGTATAGCCATAGTATCCACCGATGCGGGTTTGATAACCGACCACGAAGCCCGCAAGCTTGGCAAAGGTGGAGAACTTATAGCATATGTATGGTGAGGTGCAACATGTCAAGGATAGGTAAGAAACCCATAGAGATACCACAGAATGTAAGGGTAAACCTTCAGGATGGAGAGCTGAGAGTTGAAGGTCCAAAGGGTAAGCTTTCCATGAATATTCATCCCGAAATAAGGGTTCAAGTTGAAGGAAACACCATAAGGGTGGAAAGACCCAGCGATGAGCCCTTCCACAGAGCCATGCATGGCACCACTGCAGCGCTCATAAGGAACATGATAAGGGGCGTTACAGAGGGATTCACTAAGGTTTTGGAAGTGGTAGGTCTTGGATACAGGGCAGCGGTAAAGGGAAATACTCTGGAGCTCAGTCTTGGCTTGTCTCATCCAGTTATATACCCTATTCCTCCCGATGTAAAGATAGAGGTAAAAGAAAACAAGATATACGTGAGCGGAATAGATAAGCAAAGGGTGGGTCAAGTATGCTCCCAGATAAGGGCTTTCCGAAAGCCTAATGTCTACAAGGGTAAGGGTATACGCTATGAGGGTGAGGTGCTAAGGCTAAAGGCTGGCAAATCTGCCGGTAAGGGTAAAGGTGGCAAGAAGTAAGGAGGTAAGGGATGGCAAAGCTAAGTAGACACGAAAAAAGAGAAAGGAGACACAAGAGGATAAGGAAAAAAATATTTGGAACTCCAGAAAGACCAAGGCTTTGCATATACAGGAGCCTTAACGCCTTTTACGCACAGATAGTTGACGATTCTGGTGGTGAGTCTAAAACTTTGGTTTCCGCTTCTTCTATAGACAAGGAATTTGTCCAACTTGCTGGCAAAAGAGGTGGAAAGTCTATAGAGGATGTGCAAAAGGTAGCCGAGTTGTTGGTAAAGAGGTCCTTGGAAAAGGGCATAAGAAAAGTGGTTTTTGACAGGGGTGGTTTTCTCTATCACGGCAAGATAAAAGCCTTTGCGGATAAATGCAGAGAGCTTGGACTTGAATTTTAAAGGAGGTTGTTATGGGTGGCATATCCATTGAAAAGTTGATTGATGAGAAGAGAAGCCTTCAGAGAATAGCGGAGGTAGAAGACCAACTGCAGATAGAAGAAAGGCTCATATACGCCAAGAGAACTACTAGGGTTACAAAGGGAGGAAAGAGGTTTTCCTTTAGTGCTTTGGTCATAGTTGGGGACAAAAGGGGCTATGTGGGCTTTGGGCTTGGGAAAGCAAGGGAGGTGCCCATAGCTATAGCTAAGGCTATAGAGGACGGTAAAAAGCACATAATAAGAGTGCCTATAGAAAATGGTACTGTCCCTCACGATGTTGTGGGGCATTACGGACCTACTACTATAAAGGTTATACCTGCAAGGCGTGGAACGGGTATAGTGGCTGGTGGTGCTGCGAAGCCCATATTTGAACTGGCTGGATACACGGATGTGCTAACAAAGCTTCAAGGTAGCACTAACCCTAATAATGTGGTAAGGGCTGTCTTTGACGCGCTCCTAAAGTTAAGGTCTCTTGAAGAGGTAGCAAAAGAAAGAGATATTCAAGTAGAGGTTCTAAGGAAAAGGTACAACATATACGCAAGAGACCTGCGCATACCCTAAGGAGGATTAGGATGGCTAAACTAAGGATTAAGCTACTAAGAGGTTTGGCTGGTAAGCCAGAAGCGCAAATAAAAGCGGTTAAGAGTTTGGGCTTAAGAAAAATAGGTCAAGAGGTCATACTGGAGGATACTCCCGTAGTGAGGGGAAACGTGCGCAAGGCTATTCATCTTCTACAGGTAGAGGAGGTGGAAGGATGAAACTGCATGAGCTTGCTCCTAACCAGGGTGCCACCAAGGAAAAAAGGAGGGTGGGAAGAGGTATAGGTTCTGGTCTTGGTAAAACCTGCGGTAAGGGTCATAAGGGGCAGAAAACTCGCTCCGGTGATAGGAGGCTTCCTTCCTGGTTTGAAGGCGGTCAAACACCCCTTCATAAAAGGGTTCCCAAGAGGGGGTTTAGACCCCTAAACAAAGTGGAATATTCCGTGGTTAATCTAAAGACTCTGGAAAAATACTTCCAGAAGGGTGAAGAAGTCAATCCAGAGAAGCTTTTGGAAAAAGGTTTGGTAAAAAAGGGACTGCCCGTCAAGATTCTGGGTGACGGAGAACTGACAAAGCCCCTTAGGGTCAAAGCTCATGCCTTTTCCCAGTCCGCAAGGCAAAAAATTGAGGCCTTAGGTGGCACCTGCGAGGAGCTGAAGTGATTGAGTACATAAGACAGCTCTTTGGTCTTGAAGACTTTAAAAAGAGACTGCTCTACACCCTTTTTATGTTGGCGGTTTACAGGTTGGGTAGCCACATTCCCCTCCCTGGGATTGATACCTCAGCCCTTCAAGAATTCTTTAAAAGCTTTGAAGGAACCATCTTTTACCTGTATGACATCTTTTCCGGTGGAAACCTCAGCAGGATGACACTCTTTGCCCTCGGTGTTATGCCCTACATATCCGCCTCTATCATGATGCAACTTCTTACTGTGGCAGTCCCAGAACTTCAAAAGCTTGCCAAGGAGGAAGGCGACTACGGAAGGTATAAGATAAACCAGTACACCAGATATCTTACGCTTTTGGTAGCGTTAGTCCAGTCTATAGGTATAGCGGTGTGGCTTCAAGGACAGGTATCGCCTAAGGGAACACCCATAGTGGCAGATGCTGGCATTCTCTTTTCCATAACTACAGTTGTAGCTCTCGTATCCTCAACCATGTTTCTTGTTTGGGTAGGGGATAGGATAACAGAAAAGGGTATTGGCAACGGCATGTCCCTTCTGATTTTTGCGGGTATAGTGGCTGGTTTCCCCAGTGCGGGTATAAGGGTTTGGGATATGCTAAAAAACGGTGATATATCACCTTTTGCCTTTGTTGGTGCCATAATCTTTGTTTTGGCGGTAGTTGTAGGTATCGTTTTTATGCAAGAGGCGGAAAGAAGAATTCCCGTTCAGTATCCAAGAAGACAGATAGGCAGGCAAGAAGTCGTAGGAACTTCCAGTTATCTACCCATAAAGATAAACCCTGCTGGCGTTATACCCATCATCTTTGCCCAATCTTTGCTCATCATTCCATCCACTGTCTTGGGATTTATACAACATCCCATAGCAAAAGCCATGCACGATGCTTTTAACCCCACTACCTTACCCTACAATATTCTATACATAGCCTTCATAGTGTTCTTTACCTACTTTTACACCGCAGTGCTAATAAATCCTGTGGATGTTGCAGACAACTTGAGAAAGGCCGGAGCTTTCGTCCCAGGTGTAAGACCCGGTCAAGACACCCAAAGGTTTCTCGAGTATATTGTTAATAGGCTTGCCCTTGTTGGTGCCATTTTCCTGAGCGTTGTGGCGGTAGTGCCTATATTTGTGAGCCTTTGGCTGAATGTACCCTTTTACTTTGGTGGAACCACTGCCCTCATAGTAGTGGGCGTAGCTCTGGATACCATAAACAAGCTGGAGGCTCAACTTCTACAACAAAAGTACACAAAGTACAGGAGGAAAGTAAGGTGATAGTAGTATTCCTTGGTCCTCCAGGCTCAGGAAAAGGGACGCAAGCAAAAAAGCTTTCCCAAGAGCTTGGTATAGCTCACATATCTACTGGAGACCTCCTTAGGGATGCGGTCAAAAGGGGAACAGACTTGGGGAAAAGGGCAAAGGAGTACATGGAAAGGGGTGAACTGGTTCCCGATAGCCTAATAGTCTCCCTTATAGAGGAGGTGATGCCCAAAGATGGTGGTTTTATACTGGATGGCTTTCCAAGAACTGTGCCACAGGCTTTAGCCCTGGAAAATATGTTGGAGGGCTATGGAAAGCATGTAAGCAAAGTTATCCTTTTTGAAGTTCCAGAAGAGGTGGTGGTAGACAGACTCTCTGGAAGACTCACTTGCTCCTCTTGCGGTGCAGTCTATCATGTAAAGTACAATCCACCTAAGCAAGAAGGTGTATGCGACCTCTGTGGAAGTAAGCTGGTGCAAAGGGAAGATGACAAAGAAGAAGTAGTTAGAAGGCGTTTCAGGGTTTACAAGGAACAGACGGAGCCTTTGGTTGAATTCTACAAAGGAAAGAATAAATTAATCAGTTTGGATGCAACTCAAAGCGTAGAAGAGATAAACAAAAAGATATTAGAGGTATTAAAGGATGGCGGTTGAGCTTTACTCCTTTAAGGAGATTGAAAAGATAAAGAGGGCTTGCGATGTGGTGGTAGATGTGCTTCAGGCTGTGGCAAAGGCGGTAAAGCCCGGTATCTCTACATACGAACTTGACCTTATAGCCAGGGAAGAAACCAAAAAGAGAGGAGCCAAACCCGCTTTTCTCAACTACAAGCCTCCTTTCAGCGACGAAAGATTTCCCGCAAGCCTGTGCGTCTCTGTAAACGAGGCAGTCGTTCACGGGCTTCCAAAGAAAGAGCAGGTAATAAAAGAAGGTGATATAGTAAGCTTAGATTTTGGCGCCTACTTAGACGGATATGCGGGGGATTCAGCCATTACCGTAGCGGTAGGGGAAGTTAGCAGGGAAAAACGAATGCTTATGGAAGCAACCAGTGAAGCTCTAAGAGAGGCGGTAAAAGCCTGCGTGCCAGGCAACTGGGTTTCCGATATAGTGGATGCCATATACAAGGTGGCAAAAAAGTACGGCGTATATCCCCTCAAAAACCTTGGGGGTCACGGTATAGGTAGAAAGGTGCACGAGGAGCCTTTTGTACCCAACCATCCAGCCACTCTGGCACAGGAGAAAAAAGACTACAAACTGCGTCAGGGTATGGTATTAGCCATCGAGCCCATGCTTTCCCTTGGCACGGAGGAAATAGCCCACAACGGGGACCGTTGGACGGTAATAACCGCCGACGGAAGCCCAGCCGCACACTATGAGTATGTGGTCGCCATAACGAAACAAGGACCAATAGTACTGACGGAGTACAAGCATGGCTAAGAAAAAGGGAGAAGAAAAACACAAGGAAAAGGGCATTGTGCTTGAGGGTGAGGTGCTTGAAGCGTTGCCCAATGCTATGTTCAGGGTAAAGTTAGAAACGGGGCATGAGGTATTAGCCCACGTTTCTGGTAAGATGCGCATTCACTTTATAAGGATACTGCCCGGTGATAAAGTAAAGGTTGAACTCTCCCCCTACGACCTTACAAGGGGTAGGATTATCTACAGAGGATGATTTATGGTATAATTTTTAGCTTGCAAGGAGGTAAACATGAAGGTAAAACCTTCTGTAAAGCCCATATGTGCCAAGTGCAAGGTGATAAGGAGAAAAGGAAGGGTTATGGTAATATGCGAGAACCCAAAGCACAAGCAAAGACAGGGTAGCTAAGGAGGTAAAAGATGGCAAGGATAGCAGGTGTGGACCTTCCTGACGGTAAAAAGTTGGAAGTCGCCCTTACTTACCTATACGGCATTGGATGGTCAAGAGCTAAAGAAATATGCGAAAAGACGGGTATACCCTGCAACAAAAGGCTCGGTGAACTGAGCCCGGAAGAGCTTAACACAGTGCGTAAGTTCATAGAGCAGAACTACACAGTAGAAGGTGACCTCAGAAGGGAAGTCCAGATGAACATAAAAAAGCTTATAGACATGGGTTGCTACAGGGGAATAAGGCATGTGAGAGGTCTTCCGGTTAGAGGTCAGCAAACCAGAACAAACTCACGAACCAGAAAGGGTAAGAGAAAGACTGTTGGTGGAACCAAGAAGAAAATAGTCAAGTAAGGAGGCAATAGATGGCAAGAAAAAAACAACCACAGAAAAAGCAAAAGAGGACAGTTACGGAAGGTATAGTAAATATACTTAGCACTTTTAACAACACGATAATAAACATAACAGACAAGCAGGGTAATACCCTTGTCTGGGAGAGTGGCGGAACTGTTGGTTTTAAAGGCACTAGAAAAAGCACCCCCTATGCAGCACAGCTTGCAGCTCAAAAGGCAGCTAAAAGAGCCATTCAAGAATATGGACTCCAAGAGGCTGAAGTTAGGATAAAGGGAGCAGGAGCGGGAAGAGAGTCTGCCCTAAGAGCCATATACGCTGCCGGCATAAAGATAAAAGCCATAAGGGATGTTACACCCATACCTCACAACGGATGCAGACCACCAGCCAAGAGGAGGGTTTAAAGCATGGGTAGATACATAGGTCCTCAATCAAGGATAGATAGAAGGTTGGGCGTTGTAGTATCTGGTAAGAAAAGTGCTCCCAAAACTCTGGCAAGGAGAAATTTCCCACCCGGTCAGCATGGAAGGACAAAGGGAAGAAGGAGAAAGCTCACAGAGTTTGGTGTGCGTCTTATGGAAAAACAAAAGCTCAAATTCCTTTACGGTGGTCTTAGAGAAAAGCAATTTAAGAGATACTTTGACGAAGCATCCAGGTCAAAGGGTAATACTGGACAGGTGCTACTTCAACTTCTTGAAAGAAGGCTTGACAATGTGGTATACAGGCTGGGCTTTGCCAACACGAGAAGACAGGCAAGACAGTGGATAGCCCACGGTCACTTTCTCGTAAACGGCAGAAAGGTTGACATACCATCCTACAGAGTAGAACCCGGCGATATAATAGAGGTCAAACCTTCTTCGAGGGACATACCCCAGCTACTTCAAAACTTAGAAAACTTAGACCCTCGGAGCGTTCCATCTTGGTTAGAGCTGGACAAGGAGAACTTTAGGGGTAAGGTAATTGACCTGCCAAGGGATATACAGCTGGAAGTTCCTGTAAACCTCCAGTACATAATAGAGTTCTACTCAAGGGTTTAAGGAGGAAAAAATATGTTAAGAGAGTTTCTTTTCCCTTCAAAGGTTTATTGGGAAGAGAGGACAAAAAATTATGGCAGGTTTGTTGTGGAACCCCTGGAAAGGGGCTTTGGCATAACAGTGGGCAATTCTCTGAGAAGAACCTTACTCTCTTCCATACAAGGCACTGCCTTGACAGCCCTGAAAATATACGGTGTATACCACGAGTTTTCTTCCATAGAGGGGGTCCAGGAAGACACGCTGGAAATAATCGCAAACCTTAAAAAGGTTAGGTTTAAACTAACAGATTCTGATGTTGAAATCCTATATCTGAAAAAGAAGGGCGAAGGAGTGGTCTACGCAAAGGACATAAGCCTTCCTCCCAATGTGGAGATAATAAACCCAGACCAGAAGATTTTAACTATTACAGACCCAAGCAAGGAAGTTAACATGGAGATTCGGATAGAAAGGGGCTTTGGTTATATCCCTACGGAGGAAATGGAGGTATTGGGTGAAGTAGGCTGGATTCTTGTTGATGCGGACTTCTCGCCTGTCCGGCAGGTAGCCTACAGGGTAGAAAAGACCAGAGTGGAAAAGAGAAGCGATTACGACAGGCTTATCATGGAAGTCTACACAGATGGAACAAAGACTCCAGAAGAGGTAATAAAAGAAGCGGTCCAACTAATAGTGAGAAACTTTAACGCCATTGAAAACATATCTTACGAAGTACCAGTGGTGGAAGAACCAGTGGGGGCTGTGGACGAACTGGCGGAAAAGTTAAGCCTTCCCATTGAGGAATTGGATGTATCCCAAAGAGCGTTAAACTCCATAAAGAGAATGGGTATAACCACCATAGGAGACCTAATAAAGCTAACAGAGGAAGATTTAAAGGGTACCAAAAATGTGGGAAGGAAAGCCATAAACGAGATAAAGGAAGCCCTGAGGCAGATGGGACTTTACTTGGGTATGGACATAGAAAGCAGGAGGTAAGGGATGAGACACAGGGTTAAGAAAAAGCATTTTGATAGGACAAAGGAACAAAGACTTGCACTATACAGGTCTTTGGCGAGAGCTCTTATAATGGAAGAAAGGGTGGAAACATCCCTTCAAAGGGCAAAAGCTGTAAAACCCCTTGTAGAGAGATTGATAACCTTGGGAAAGAAAGGAGATTTACACTCACGCAGGCTTGCACTGCAAATACTACCAGACAGAAAGGTTGTCAAGAGGCTCTTTGAGGAAGTGGCTCCCAGGTTTGAAGACAGGCAGGGAGGCTACACCAGAATCGTAAAACTACCAGATAGAAGAAAGGGTGATGGTTGTGAACTTGCCCTCCTTGAGCTGGTAGAATGATAAAGGGCATAATCTCTCTCGTATTAAACTTGCTCATCATACTTGTGTTTTTACACGCGTTAGGCTCATGGATACCAAAAGTGCGGGATAGCAAACCTTATGAACTTGTTGATAAACTCATATCCCCCATGCTTGAGCCTATAAGAAAAGTGCTTCCGCCCGCCGGTGGCTTCGACTTTTCGCCCGTTATTTTGCTTTTTATTTTGTATTTAATAAAACATCTTCTGAGGCTTTGAGGCTTGACCTATACCTTGTAGAGAAAGGCTACGCGCCCACAAGAGAAAAGGCTCAAGCCATGATAATGGCTGGGCTTGTGTCAGTAGATGGCAAACTGGTAAGCAAGCCCGGAACCAACGTAAAGGAAGGACAGAAGGTAGAGGTAAAAGAACCCCCTAAGTATGTTTCGAGAGCTGGCTACAAACTTGAAGGAGCTCTGCAAAGGTTCCATTTAGATGTAAATGGCATGGTAGCCTTGGATGTGGGTTCTTCAACGGGGGGGTTCACCCAGTGTCTTCTTATGCACGGTGTAAAGAAGGTTTATGCTGTGGATGTAGGGAAGGGACAGATGGACCCACATCTTAGACAAGACAAAAGGGTTGCGCTTTACGAAGAGACTGACGCAAGAAATTTAACGGAAAGGCATGTGCCCGAAAAGGTGGACCTAATAACTATAGATGTTTCCTTCATTTCGGTAAAAAAGATAATTCCTCATGTGCTAAAATTCTTGAAGGAGGATGGGCTTTTACTTGTCTTGGTGAAACCACAGTTTGAGGTAGGTCCCAAGAAGGTAAAAAAAGGTATAGTTAGGAGCGAGGAAGATAAAAAAATGGCGGTAGCGAGAGTAATAGATTTGCTAAGGTCATTGGGGCTAAAGGTGGGGGGTATAATGAAGGCAAAACCAAGAGGCACAAAGGGTAATGAGGAATTTTTTCTTTTGGCAGGGTGGTCCATTGAAGACATACAAAATACGGAGGAGGCCTTAAAAAGTGCAATTGAAGAAACTGTTTGAGAAAAACTACCTTCAGGGTGTGCCTGGCATCTATCCTTTTACTCCAGAAAATCTAATGAGAATAGGTTTGGCCCTATGCACATACATAAAAATGCAGAGAAACGTGGAAAAACCCAGGTTGGTAGCGGAAAGTATTGATTTCCTTACCCTTTGCATAGGTGTGGGCTTCATGGCTGGTGGTGGAGATATGTATTCAGGTGGTACTGAAGGGGATGTAAGGTTAAGAGTAGAACAAGGGGAAGACTTTAAAAGGGTCTATTTGGAAAATTTAGAAGATTACGAGTTTAGAATGATTGAATCCATACTCTTTAGTAGGTATAATATGCCAAGAGTAGCAGGAGAGGAGGTAGGTAATATATGGATACACGAAAAGAATCCATAGAGCTATCAGAAGAGGTTCTAAAAACCCTGCTTTCCTGTGGTACAGAGATAGATGAACTGTACAGAAGATTTAGAGAGCTGAGGGTTTTGGAGGATGACCTTTCCTTTCAGTCCGCTCTACTCAAAGTAGAGCACGCCTTTTTTATGTTAGTACAATCGATGAACATCCTTAGGGAACAATTAGGACTACTAAAAATAGCCAGTGAAAAGGGGGAGGTTTACTGATGGGTGTTTTGTGTCTTCTCTTGGACAAGAAAAAACAGTATGCTTCTCTTCTGGCGGATATATTCAACGTAACTGGTCATAGGCTGCTCATAGCCCTTAGTGAAGAAAAGGCTTTTGACCTTCTCCAGGTAACATCGCCCGAGGTTATTCTTTTAACTGTAGAAGACCTGCATTTTTGGTTCAAGATACTTGATGTTGGAAAGTACATTTCTCCTATTTTTTTCGTAGAAAGTGAGGAGGACACGGAAAAGCTCAGGAGGTATGGTCTTAGGGAATTTAATTGGATTGTTTTGCCCTTCAATCCTATGGAACTTTTAACGAAGATGGTAAGCATAAGCAAAATTCCGAAGGAGCCAGCCCATCTTGAAGCTATTGGTCCTATAAGCGTACTTCTTGGAGCCTTGCGAATGGGTGTTAGTGCATACTTGACCATACAGGGGGAAAGCTCCTCCTGCTCCCTTATCATCAGGGAAGGTACTATAGAGGGCGCTGATTGCCACACGGAAGCTTTTATAAAGCTGTTGGGAGAAGATGTAAAGGTTAAGCTTATGCCTTTGGAAGGGGAGTCTCTTTCAGTGATATGGGCGGTAAAAGATAACCGAGATTTCTTTGAAAGGCTTTTCTACCAACGGACAAGGACTGTGGTTGAGCAGGAGGAGAAAATAGTTCCAGCTTTGGTGCATGCTGCCGTTGAACAAAAAGCGGACCTAAGCCAGCCTATACAGTTGGACGAGGACTTTTATTGGGTAGGTGTAGAGGATACTAGGGGGCTTTTTCAAAAAAACGCTTACCTACGCATATACTCAAAGGATAGCATAAGGGTCCCACTACTTATAAACTTGGGAACAGAACAGGATTACATCATCATAAGGAC
Organism: Aquificaceae bacterium; assembly: GCA_025057455.1. Taxonomy (GTDB): domain Bacteria; phylum Aquificota; class Aquificia; order Aquificales; family Aquificaceae; genus Pampinifervens. The sequence goes on along the minus strand of JANWWY010000007.1, from coordinate 11,757 downwards.
AAAACTTGAACAGATTGTAGGGTCTATAAGCGCTGTGAGGGGGCTTATACTGATGGGCTCTGGAGTAGATGAAGCCTCTGGGGTTTTAAGCTTCCTTCAGGCAAACCAAAAGGCTTTCGTAATAACTTCCATGAGCATAGCCCATAAGCTTAATGCCATGGGCATTCCTAAGGCAAGAATAAAGACTGTAGAGTCCTTTCCAAGGGGAATGCTTAAGTTGGCTACTGGAGACATCTTAAAATTTCTGCCAATGCCCTTCTTACCAGAGGCTGGAAGCTATGCTGTCCTTGAAGAGGGAAGGGGATACCTCTTTACTGGGAGGTTTCTCAGCTCCCTTTGCTCGCCAGAGGAGTTCAACCCCCTAAGGAGCGTAGATTTAAAAGATGTGTTTCTCTATACGGGGCATATCATACCTTCGGGAGAGGCTGTAAAATCCTTTATTAAAAGGTTGGAAGGACAAAGAGTTTTTTCTGTGCGTCCTATGTTAGGAAATCCTCTCCTCTCTCAAGAAGACATAAGGCTTATACTTACAGAGTTAGACAAATTTGTTGTCCGTGAGGATGCTTACAGCCTTGATGAGAAGCTTCTTCTACAAGCTTGCGAGAGCCTGATAGGTCTTTTAAGGGTTAACCTTGAGGATGCGGAATGGGAAAGTTTGATGGAAGACCTAAACTCTTTTATTTACATGGAAGATGGAAAAATTACACGAATCTTTGTGGAAGCTCAGGGATTGCCCTCCCTAATTTTGGGTATCATGTATTCAAAAAATATCAAACCAAGAATCCTAAAGGAAGCCATAAACCACTTTTATAGTATGGGGATACCTATTGCTCTATGAGGGGCTTACCTATTCTTTCAATGCGTGGGTTCAAAAGAGCGTAGAAAAGTTGTCTAAAGCCTGTGAGAATGTTCACATCGGTAGTTTCCAAGGGCGGTATATCACCCGAAAAATATATAACAAAAGCCTTTCCTACTATGTTTTCCTTTGGCAGTAAACCCCAGTATCTACTATCCTCGCTGTTATCTCTATTGTCACCCATTACAAAGTAATAACCCTCTGGAATTTTTATGTACACGTTCCTCCTCTCAATCAAGGGACTATCGTAGAGAGCTATTTTGTGTTTTAAACCATTGGGAAGAACTTCTTCGTATATGAGTTTTGTGATGCCGTCTTCTTCCATACTTTCAATCAGCCTTAGTGGAACTTCTTGACCGTTTAAGAATACTTTTTCACCCCTAACCTCTATAGTATCCCCAGGCATGCCAATTATTCTTTTTATAAAGTCTATGTTTGGATTAAGAGGCCATTTGAAAACTACTATGTCGCCCCTTTGAGGCTCCGAAAACCTATACACAAGCTTGTTGACCAGTATAAAGTCCCCCACAAGAAGGGTTGGTTTCATTGAGCCGGAGGGTATGTTATAAGCCTGAACTAAAAAGGCTCTTATGAGTAAGACCACGATTATCACTATTAATAGTTCTCTAAGCCACTTGGGAATTGAACGCACCTTTCTTATTTTACCACAAGCTCAAGCCTTTTACTTCTCAACTGCCCGCAGGCACCAAAAACCTCTATGCCCTTACTAATCCTTATAAAGGTTGATATGTTGTGACTTCTTAAAACTTCCTGAAAGGCGTATACCCTATCCATGGATGGTCTTTCGAAGGGAATGTTCGGGTCAGGGTTGTAGGGAATTAGGTTTACCTTAAACTTTCTTCTGTATGGCTTTAAAAGCTTTGCAAGCTCTTCCGCATGATTCTTTGAGTCGTTTACACCACTTATAAGCACATATTCTAACATTATCCTCCTGTCTGGTGGGTAGGGGAAGTCTGCAAGAACTTTCATGAGGTCTTTTAGGCTATTGGTCTTACTTATAGGCATAAGAAACTCTCTTAACTGCTGATTGGGTGCGTTTATGGAAACTGCAAGATTGACCTCCCTCAGTAGTGGGTCTTGAGCCATCCTCCTGAGCTGGGAAACAAGACCGCTGGTGGATATGCTTACTCTTCTTTTAGACAAATCTATACCCCAAGGGCTTATGAGTATCTCCACAGCCTTTCTCAGAGCTTCGTAGTTGGCGAGAGGTTCTCCCATTCCCATGAAGACCACATTCCTTATCCTTTGAGCGGTATCCTTTTGAACCCAAAGATACTGGTCTATAATTTCCGCAGTACTTAGGTTCCTCAGTAGTCCATCCTTAGCGGTGGCACAGAACTTACACCCCACCGCACAGCCCACTTGGGAAGAAAGGCAAAGAGTAAGGTGGTCCTTTTCAAAAATCAGAACCGTTTCTATAATATGATTGTCCTCCGTTCTAAACAGATACTTAATTGAGTCGTTGGCTCTCACCCTTTCTATAGGTTCTAAGGTATGAATTCTAAAATGTTTGGAAAGCATGTCACGGTGTGCTTTGGATAGGTCTGTCATGTTTTGAAAATTGGTTTCAAACTTCTTGTAGACCCAAAGGAGAACCTGGTTTGCTCTGTAAGGCTCCAAGCCTATGGCTTGAAGCCTGTTTTTCAACTCACCTAAGGTATATGAAGTAAGCAGTTCCATGGCTATTAAATTTATAACACCTTTGGCGAATAAAGAAGTATAATAAAGTGAGGGGGAAATCATGAAAAGAGGGGTTTTGTCCGTACTTATCTTTATGAACCTTTTAAGTTCTTGCACGCCCGTAGTAAGGCAGACTGCGTTGCCTAAGGTAAGCAATCACGTAAGTGTGGTCCAAAAGGGTAATCACTATTTTTCCGAGGAGGAGGAGAAGTTTATACAGAGGGAAGCACAAACCTTTGGTATACCTATACCAAATAGAGAAGAGATAAAAAGGTTTATGGATTACTACCTTTCCAACAAAAAATCCTTTGAGTCTGCCCTTCAAAGGGCAAACTACTACATGCCTATAATAAAGCCTATAGTTCAGAAGCATGCCCTTCCAGAAGAGCTTGCTCTCTTGCCAGTTATAGAGAGTGCCTTTAACAACTTTGCAGTCTCTAAGTCTGGTGCCGCAGGGCTGTGGCAGTTTATACCCTCTACCGCAAGGCGTTACGGTTTAAGAGTGGACCAGTATGTGGATGAAAGGTTTGATGTGATAAAGGCCACTGACGCCGCCATGAGGTATTTAAAGGACCTTTATAGTATGTTTGGAAGCTGGGAACTTGCCCTTGCTAGCTACAACTGTGGTGAGAACTGTGTAGCAAGAAGAACAGGCGGTGTAGATTTCTGGTCTACCCAGAGATTTCTCCCAGAAGAAACCAGAAACTATGTTCCAGCCTTTTTTGCAGTCTTGCTTCTTGCAAGGGACCCAGAAAAGTACGAACTTTCCGTAAGAGTTGAAGGTTTATATGTGACGAGTAAAACCGTAGAAAAAGACACGCCGGCCGAAGAGATAATAGCCAGGGCGGGATTGAGGGAAAGCCTCTTTAGGGACCTCAACCCACACATAAAAAGGAATCTCATACCAGCTGGCACTTATGTCTACGTACCAAAGAATTTGGGGGAAAGGATTGAAAGACTCCCTAACGGTGCTAAGCTCATTACGAGGGAGTAGGACCACTTTTGACTATAAGTCCGAGGCTATTTCTAAGCTTTTAGCTTATCTTCATTAAGTGTGAATAAGTATGGTTAGGAAAAATGGAGCGGATGATTGATTGCTTTGTATTAGCAGGAGGACAGAGTAGGCGTTTTGGCGAGGATAAGCTTCTATACAGCTTAGGTGGGAAGAAGCTTATAGAACATACAATGGATGCCCTTAAGGGGCATTGTAAAAGAGTATACCTTCTAACTAAGGACAGAAGAAAGTTCCACTTTTTGAAAGGGGTGGAGATATTAGAGGACTTATTGGAGGAGCAGCTTGCCCTTTCGGGCATATACACTGCCGTCAAAAGCCTCGGGGAGGACAGGTGTCTCATAGTAGCTGGAGACATGCCAGCTCTAAAAGACGGTGTAATAAAGAAGTTAGTACATAAATCTGAGCCACCTCTGACAGTTTTCAGAATAAAGGGGAGGCTTTATCCCTTGCCCGGTGTATACTACAAGAGTCTTTTACCCATGGTTGAAGCTTACATAAGCTCTGGGGGCAAAAAGGTGGTTGATTTCGTGGAGAGTGTACCTCATAAAGAGTTAGATGAAGGTGAAATATTGGAGGAAGACCCAGAGTTAGTCTCATTTATTAACATAAACACTAAGCAGGACCTTGAGCATATATTAAAATCCTATGGCGGAAAAGGTTTTTAAGGTTGAGGGAATGACCTGTCAGCATTGTGCTGAAACTGTAAAGAGGGCTATTTTCTCCCTTGAGGGCGTATCTCACGTGGAAGTAAGTTTGGAAGAGGGCAAGGTACGTGTTCAATCGGAGGAAGACATACCCTTTCATATGCTTAAGTCTGCGGTCGAAGAATGGGGCTACAGGGTAGTGGGTGAAGTTTGAAGAGCTAAGGGGTAGTTTGGAGAATTTAGAGCTTTTCAGTAAAGGCTGGCGAGGATACATATACAAGGCACTCTGGCGTGGGGCGGAGGTAGCCATAAAAGTGGCAAAGGACAAAGACAGAGAAAGAGCAATAAGAAAGGAAGCACAAATATTAGAACTTTTGAAGGGCATAAAAGGCTTTCCTCAAATTATTACCAGCGGTGAAGACTTCATCCTGTACGAGTTTATAAAAGGCAAGCCTATAGAAAAGGTTAGCTTAAATCACAGTCAGAAGGTCGTTGTATATCTTAAAGTGCTTGACCTTATTGAGACTCTTGACAGGCTTGGCATAAACAAGGACGAGCTTCATAGGCTTGACAAGAACACACTTATAGGGGACGGTCTTGAGGTATATCTAGTAGACTTTGAAAGAGGAAGTCTAAAGGTGAGAAAGAGGCACAACCTAAGCCAGTTTTTGCAGCTTCTTTCAAGGGAAGGCTTTATAAAACCTGAGGAGGCTATTGCTCTGGGAAGAAGGTATGCAAAGGGAGAGGATGTTTACCATGAAGTTAGAAAGGCTCTACTATCTTTTCCTTGAGCTATACGGTCCTCAGGGCTGGTGGCCCGTAGATGTGGAGTATCACCTTTCAAGGGGAACAGACCCAAGGGACGAAGTAATAATAGGTGCGGTGCTAACTCAAAACACAAGCTGGAAGAATGTAGAGAAAGCTTTGGAAAATCTAAAGAGAGAGGGAGAGTTAAGCCTGAGCTTTGTAAGGTGGTCCAATGAGGAAAAACTAAAGGAACTTATAAAGCCTGCAGGCTTTTACAATCTTAAAGCCACAAGGTTAAAGCATGTAGCGGAATTCTTTAATCCTACGGAAAGGGTATGCTGGGTAGAAAGGGACGAGCTTTTAAGGGTTGAGGGCATAGGTAGGGAAACTGCAGATGCCATACTTCTATACGCTGGAAACAGGCTAAGCTTTGTGATAGACAAGTACACGCAAAGGTTTATGAAAAGATTTATGGGGATTGACGGAAATTATGAAAAGCTCAGACTTTTTTTCCAGTCAAACTTACCAGAGGATTTACAAGTTTACAAGGAATTCCACGCACTTATCGACGAGCATGCGAAGAGATTTTGTAGGAGCACGCCCCTGTGTGGGGAGTGCCCCTTAAATAGTTTCTGCCTTAGTGCAAGCCCATCTTCCTAAGGATTCTGCCCCTCCACAGCCAGAGGAGGACTCCCATAACTATAAGGTAGGCGATGGTGCCCACACCCATTAGCATCCTTTTGTTCTTTTCCTCTGGGCTCGGCTCTGCCACAGATTTCAGGTAGGCGATTATCTTTGCGGTTTCTTCTGGTCTTCCTGTCATGACCGCTGGCATAGATGTGCCAGGCAAAACCTTTTGAGGTTCCAAGGTAAAGTTAAACAGATACTCCTTCCCCTTGACTAAATAAATAGTAGATAGGTCTGGAGGCACCTTTCCAAAGGATTGTTTGAGAGCCATGAGGTCCTCATAAAAGACAGCTTCGTAAACATCCCTTGGAAGCACTTTCCCGTACTTTTCCTGGAGTGTTTGGAGTTTGGGGTTTGCCTGCACTGAGCTTATATAGACCGCATCGTATCTAACAGAATGACAGGCTTGACAATTCTGTTCAAAGAGTTGTTTACCCTCTTTTGCGTAGCTCTTGACATCATCCGCTATTTTTGCGTATTGGGCGGGCATTTCGTACTTTTCACGATGGGCAAAGATGTTGTGAATCCATATAATGTAGAAAAAGATAAGGGTTATCCCTGTAAAGAATACAGTCTTAATCATTTCTTCTCACCTCCTCTGGCTTTGTACCAGCCCCACTCTATCAGGGATATTATGGGTAGTGATAGGAAGAAGGCAAAAAGAGTAGCGGTAAATATAAGACCCAGCAAAGCGTTCGTAGGAGTAGGTGGCATGGTTCCCAATACGGTTAGCACCATGGAAGATATTACAAACACTATGAACATAATAAGGAAGAGAGGTCTCCTCCTGGCACTCTTTAGAGGTGAAAAGTCAAGGAAAGGAAGTAAAAGTAGCAGAACTAACGTAAGGTTAAAGGCGACAAAGCCCAAAAACTTATCGGGTATTGACCTAAATATGGTGTAGTAAGCAAGTAAATACCACTCGGGAGCTATGTGTGCGGGCGTCTTGAAGGGGTCTGCCGGGTCATAGTTATCCGCAGGCAGGAAGTGGCTCATATGGAAGAACACAAAGAAGAAGAATACCGCAAGATAGCCCATCACATAGGCACCCTCTTTGAGCGTCATGTAGGGATGAAAGGGTACGCCTTCCTTTTTCTTGTCTATTTCTATTCCTTCTGGATTGGATATGCCAGCGGCACGCACCAGGTAAAGATGTATGCTCAGTAGTAGAAGAAGTATTAGGGGCAGAAGCCATATATGAAGACCAAAGAACCTTCCTAAGGTTATCTGCCCTATTTCGTATCCTCCCTTCATCCATATGGATATGGTTTCACCTATTTTTAACTTACCGATTATGGGAGCTGAGTCTATGGAGGTGGGTATTTCTGCGGTTACCACCATGCCCCAGTAGGAAAGCTGACCCCAAGGAAGTAGATAGCCCGTCAAGGCTGTTGTAAGCAGGACAAAGTATATGACCCAACCCACTATCCAAGTGAGCTCTCTCGGCTTTTTGTACGCGTTATAGTATATACCAGTGAATATGTGAAGGTAAACTACCGCAAGGAAAAAGTTTGCACCCGCTGCGTGCACATGCCTTACAAGCCACATGAATGGGACTTCTTTCATTATGGTGTAATTGGCACTATCAAAAGCTGTATGTACGTTAGGTTGATAGTACATGGTGAGGAAGATACCGGAGATGACCTGAATGGCAAAGGCAACCAATGCCATTATACCAAAGGCGTAGGGGAAGGTTAGGTTTTTGGGGACTTTGTAGTCCACCATCTGAGACTGCCAAAGCTCAGATAGGTGAGCCCTTTCGTCTATCCACCTTCCTATTCTTCCAAGCATATTTACACCTCCTTTATGTAAGCTCTTTTATAAAGCCTGCCTCACCTATTACGAGCTTGCCATCCTTTATTGCCTGAGGAGGCAAATGCAAGGACCTTGGAGGTGGACCCGCTATCACATCACCCCATGGTGAGTAGAAGCCTCCGTGGCAGGGGCAATGGAATACTGGATAGTTAAATTCAGCCTCACCCTGAGGTTTCCATAGTGGAACACAGCCAAGATGCGTGCAAACTGCAACGAGAGCAAAAATTCCCTGACCCTGGAGTAGCTTGGAGTTCTTTTCCTCTTTTGGCTTACCAGACCATTGAAACCCCTGGGGAAGCCTAACTATGAAAACGGGCTTACCCTTCCAAGAGACCGTCCTTATCTGTCCCTCTGGAATACTGCTTATATCCACTTCCACAAGGGCGCCAGCGAGGGATGCGGCACTTGGTGCAAGGGTTTTTACAATGGGGTAGAGGACGCCTACGACTCCTAAGGCTCCAAGCCCACCTATTGCGAGACCAAGAAGGTCTCTTCTTGAGGTTTCCATGACATTACCTCCTGATAAAGTTCATAACATTTTAATTATATAATCCAAGGTGCATGTTCCACATATATTTTTACATTTTATTTACCTTTTCCTACCATTATAAGCAAAAACTTATATAATTATAAGACATGCTAAATTACTGTACGGAGGTTAGGTTATGGAAAAGCATGTGGTAGTCATAGGTGGTGGCATAGGTGGTATAGCTACCGCTTATAACCTCAAGAAGTTGCACAAAAACCTAAGGGTTACCGTGATTTCGGGAAGACCCTACTTTGGCTTTACACCCTCTTACCCCCATCTTGCCCTTGGCTGGAGAAGGTTTGAAGACATAAGCATACCCTTGGCTGGATTGCTTCCAAAGCACGGTATAGAGTTTATAAACGAAGATGCAGAAAGCATAGACCCGGAGGCTAACAAGGTAAAAACAAAAGGTGGTAAAAGCGTAGAGTACGACTATCTTGTTATAGCCACAGGTCCGAAGCTGGTCTTTGGTGCAGAGGGTCAGGAACAGTATTCTACGTCAGTTTGTACCGCCGAGCATGCCGTGGAGCTCCAGAAGAAGCTGGAAGGCTTTTACAAGGACCCAGGTCCCGTTGTGGTTGGTGCAATACCGGGCGTTAGCTGTTTTGGTCCTGCCTACGAGTTTGCCTTTATGCTCCATCATGAATTAAGAAAAAGGGGGATTAGGCACAAGGTGCCCATAACTTACATAACCTCTGAACCCTACGTGGGACATATGGGTCTTGGGGGTGTAGGACCTTCAAGAAGGCTAATGGAAGACTTAATGGCAGAAAGGAGCATAAAGTGGGTCTCCAACGTAAAAATTACCAAGGTAGAGGCCGATAAGGTTATATACGAAGACCTTGAAGGGAAAACCTACGAACAGCCCGCTAAGCTTTCCATGCTCATGCCTAGGTTTATGGGACCTGAGGTGGTACAGTCCGCCGGCGATAAAGTTGCAAACCCAGCCAACAAAATGGTTATAGTCAACAGGTGTTTTCAAAATCCCACATACAAGAACATATTCGGAGTAGGTGTCGTTACCGCAATACCCCCTGTAGAGCAAACGCCCATACCAACGGGTGCACCTAAAACAGGTATGATGATAGAGCAGATGGCACTTGCTGTGGCTCACAACATAGTCAACGATATAAGGAACAACCCAGACAGATACGCTCCAGAGCTGTCAGCCATATGCATAGCGGATATGGGTGGTGATGCTATGGCCTTCTTTGCAGACCCAGTCTTACCACCAAGGTCTGCGGTACTCTACAGAAAGGGTGCCGTGATGCACTACGTAAAGTCTATTTTCGAAAAATACTTCCTTTGGAAGGTAAGGCGCGGTGACGTGTCACCGTGGTTTGAGGAGAAGGGTCTTGAACTGCTTTTGAAGGTACATCCCATACATCTGTGTTCCAACTGTTCTGGCTCCCCAGGCTCTGCCTGCTAATCTTTGTTAAGGTATACGAGGGAGGTGCCCGCACCTCCCTCTTTTGGATAACCCTCTCTGTGAAACACTACCAAGGGTGAAGAGGAGAGAAACTCCTGAACCGCCTTTTTCAACGTCCCATATCCGTGGATAATCTTTACGGACTTGAGCCCCATACTGTGGGCTTCCTGAAGAAAAAGCTCTAACTTTGTTAATGCTTCCTCTACAGTAAACCCAGTTAGGTTTATCTCCGATGGAGAGCTTTTTTTAAACTCAAGCACCTTTTCTACGACTTTTTCTTCTGGTGGTGGTTCTGCCCTTTTTAGGTCAGATAACCTGACCCAAGCCTTCACACCCCCAAAAAGCACGCTGGCTCTGTCGTCCCTTAGCTCAACTACCTTGCCCTTTGACCCCATAAATTCAACCCAATCACCCACCTGTATAGTTAACTCCTCCTCTCCGTAAAGGCTTTCTACCCTTTCCCTGAAAAGCTCCTTTAGCCTTTGTCTGTCTCTTAAACTCCTTACATGACTTTGAGCCTCTAAGAGAAATTCCTCAAACCTACTCTTTATCTCTTCAACAGCTTTTTTGATTTCTTCCCTTTTCCTCCTTTCAAGCTCTTCTGTCTTTCTCTCTTGCTCTATGAAAAGCTCTTCAAGCCTCTTTCTTTCCTCGTCCAGCTCTTTTAGTTTTTCCCTGTACTCTTGTATGTACTCCTCAAGGGTCTGCCTTGCGGTAAAGTATTCTTCAAAGCCTGAAGGGAGAAACTCTCTTGCCTTTCGGACTACTTCCTCTGGCACGCCACACCTCTGAGCTACCACAAAGGCCATGCTTTCGCCAACAGCATCGTAAACTATTTTGTATAGCGGTTTTAGACTCTCTTTATCAAAGAGGGTGCTTGCAGGAGTGTAGTAGTCGGAGTTGAGGGCATAAACCTTTATGGGTGTGTGATGAGTTGTGGCAAAGGTAAAGGCTCTTTTTTCTCTTAGGTATTCCAGCAAGGCTATACCCAAGGCTGAACCCTCTACAGGGTCAGTTCCTGAACCCAGCTCGTCCAAAAGCACCAGAGTCTTGTCATCCACAAAGGGCAAGAACTCCGCTATGTTGGTCATGTGAGAAGAAAAAGTTGAGAGGTTTTGTTCTATGCTTTGCTCATCTCCTATGTCCACGAATATTTTCTCAAATATGGGTAATGTGGCTTCCTCTACAGGTATGGGTATGCCTGACTGAAAGAGAAGACTGCATAGCCCCAGAGTCTTTAAAGCTACTGTTTTGCCCCCCGTGTTAGGTCCTGTGAGCAAAAGCCCTCTTTTCCCCTTTATGACTATGTCCACTGGCACCGTGTCCTCTCTTATGAAAACGAGCATAGGGTGTCTTACACCAATCAGTTCTACGTGGTTGCCAATTTTAGGAAACTTTCCGTGGTATTCTTCGGAAAACCTGCTCAGGGCATAAAGATAGTCTACCCTTACCAAAGTTCTGAAGGCTTCCAGGAGTTTATGAGATTGTTCTCCTATGTAAGATGTCAGATTTCTGAGGATTCGTTTTACTTCATCTTCCTCCTCGTCCCTCAAGGTTGCGAGCCTGTTGTTGAGTTCTATGACACTTTGAGGCTCTACGTAAGTGGTAAAGCCAGAAGATGAAGTTCCGTGCACAACCCCCACAATCTTTTTTACCTCAGAAGTCTTTACCGGCAAAACATACCTACCATTTTTGTAGGCCACAAACTTGTCAGAGAAAACTCTGTCCGCATCAGGTCTTGAAAAAACCGACTCAAGCCTCTTAAGAATCTCCTTCTCCGTATCTCTTATCTTACTTCTTATATCTTTAAGGTCCTCGCTGGCGGAATCCTTAACAAAACCCCTTGGGTCTACAACAGACTCAATGGCACTTTCCAAAGAATTGAAGAGATAAAGGCTCTTTGTCAGCTGAGCTAAGCTCTTGTATTCTTGCACCTTTTCACCCAGAGACTTTCTAAGTTCCTTTACAAGCCTCATAATCTTTAAAAGGGTTAGAGCCTCTTCCACAGTTATCACATAATCCTTTATGGATGTCCTTTTTATAAGGTCTTCCGCATCTTCAAAATTGTAGAGATTGAGGTTCTTAGATACCTTCATGAAGTCTTCAACAAGTCTTATGGTATCCTCCAAAGCCTGTTTTTCGGTAGTGGGTCTTGTGTTGTCTATAAACCTTTCTGTAGCTTTTGAATTGGCATATACCTTTATCCTTTCCAAAAGCTGAAAAAACTCAAGCTTTATTAAGTCCCTTTCCCTCATCTGTAGAATATTCTAATATTGATCCTCCTTCCAAAACTCAGGCTTAAACCTCACTACCCTATTCCTGCCAGCTTCCTTT
>JANWWY010000006.1 GCA_025057455.1 Aquificaceae bacterium | reverse complement strand
AAGACTTTCAAGGAGGTAGCCCTAACGGGTTTTAATCCCACTGTGTGGGGTTGCGACTGGAACTGGAAAAGGTTGCTAATCTACCGTGTGGAGTTTGGATTTATATTGTCTTTCTACACCTTGGTTGCAAAGACAAGGCACGAGGTTGAAATATATTTATAAGTCATGAAGACTATATTCAACGAATACCTTATAAGGAAGTACGATAAGCCGGGTCCAAGATATACGAGTTATCCTCCCGCTACAGAATTCCACGAGGGTGTGGGTGAAGAAGACTACAAGACGAAGCTCACCGAAAGCAACCTTCAAGGAAGACCTCTATCTTTGTACTTTCACATACCTTTCTGTGAAAGTGCCTGCTGGTTCTGTGGCTGTAATGTCATAATTTCCCATAGGAAGGATGTAACCAGAAGGTATTTAGACTACCTCTACAGGGAAATGGAGCTGTTGGGAAAGGTCTTGGATACTTCAAGACCTGTGGTTCAGCTTCATTGGGGTGGTGGCACTCCCAACTTCCTTAGCAGCCAAGAAATAAGGGAGTTGTTTCAGAAGATAAGAGAGACCTTCAACGTAGAAAAAGAAGCGGAGATAAGCGTTGAGATAGACCCAAGGTATCTGTCAGATGGTCAGCTGGAGACTTTCAGAGAGCTTGGTTTTAATCGCATAAGCATGGGTCTTCAAGACCTTGACCCAGAGGTGCAAAGAGCCATAAACAGGATTCAACCGTACGAGCTTATGGAAAAGGTTATGAAAGACCTTAGAAGCCTTGGCTTTAAGAGCATAAACATAGACCTCATATACGGGCTTCCTTACCAGACACCAGAAAAGTTTCAAAAAACCATACAGCAAACCATAGAGCTACAGCCAGATAGGGTAGCGGTTTACAACTTTGCCTACGTGCCCTGGCTAAAGCCCCTTCAGAGGAAGATAGACCCATCAACTCTTCCCCCTCCGGAGGATAAGCTAACAATATTAGAGATGACCATAGACATGTTCCAAAAGGCTGGGTATATATATATAGGCATGGACCATTTTGCCAAGCCAGAGGATGAGCTGGCTCAAGCTCAAAAAGATGGCACGCTGTGGAGGAATTTTCAGGGCTATACCACTAAAAAGGGCGTGGACTTGATAGGTATAGGTGCTACTTCCATAGGCATGCTTTACGATGCGTACTTTCAAAACTACAAGACCATAAGAGAATACTATCTTGCTATAGACGGGGGAAGATTGCCTATTATGAGAGGGTGTCTGCTTACTCAGGAGGACATAATAAGGCGTGAGGTTATCATGGAGCTTATGTGCAACTTCCAGTGCCATTTTGATAAGATAGAGAAGATGTTTGGAATTAACTTTGAAGAACACTTCCTTTCGGAGCTTGAAGAGCTAAAAGATATGGAAAGGGATGGACTTTTAAAGTTGGAGAAGAAATCCATTAGAGCACTGCCGGAGGGTAGACTTCTTATAAGGAACATAGCCATGGTCTTTGACCAGTACATAAAGGCAAAAAAGGAGCAAAGATTTTCAAGAACCATATGAGTGAAGACCTTTTAAGAATAAATAACCTCTCAAAGGTTTATACAGTTGGACTCTTTTCAAAAAGACAAATCTGGGCTGTCAAAGATGTTAGCTTTAGCATAAAAAGAGGCGAAATCTTTTCTCTGGTAGGCGAGTCTGGCTCTGGTAAAAGCACGATAGGTAAGATAATACTGAGGCTTGAAAGGCCCACTTCTGGTTCTCTGCTTCTTAAAGACAAAGACCCCTTTAAAATGGGCAAAGAATACACAAAACTGGTTTCTGCGGTTTTTCAGGACCCAAGGAGTTCTCTCAACCCGCGCATGAAAGTATGGCAAATAGTAGAAGAGCCACTTTTGGTTCACGGCGAGAGAGGAAGAAAAGAAAAAGTCTTGCAAGCTCTTAAAAGGGCAGGCTTAGATGAGGAGTTTATGGAAAGGAGCCCAGAGAATTTATCGGGTGGACAGAGGCAAAGGGTTGCCATAGCGAGAGCAATAGTCATAAAGCCTAAACTTATAGTGGCTGACGAGCCTACCTCTTCTCTTGATATGAGTTATAGAGCTGGTATACTTGACCTTTTCGTTAGGCTAAAAGAAGAGGGTATAAGCACCCTGCTTATAACCCACGATATAAGAGCTGTGGAAAGGGTGGCAGATAGGGTAGCAGTTCTCTACAGGGGGAAGCTCATGGAAATGGGTCCAACTCAGGAAATTCTAAGCAAACCTTTTCATCCTTACACACAGTATCTTCTGAGCACCATGCCCGCAAAACATCCCTCTAACAGAAAGGAAGGCATAGAGGACTTGCCTTGGGAGGACTTTGAATACCTTTGTCCTTTCTTTTCCCTATGCAAACAAAGGCTAAAGGAGTGTGAGGATGGTGTCAAGGAGGTAAACATAGATGGACGCATCGTCTCATGCAATCTATACTGAAGTTCTAATATTTGCTTTTTTACTATTCCTTTCTGGGTTTTTTAGCTCCTCGGAAGTGGTCTTTTTTGGTGCAAACCGCTACCTTCTTAAACTCAGAGAGAGGAAAAAGATTTATAGGTCTTTGCTGGGGCTTTTATCAAGACCCGGGGAAGTTCTTCTTACTATTTTGCTTGGCAACGAACTTGTAAACATACTTATATCCTCTTACGGCACCAAGCTTTTTGTGGAATTTTTTGGTCCTAAGGGGGCAGGTTTAGCGGTGCTTTTCTCCACAAGCCTTATCTTTATTTTTGGTGAAGTCTTGCCCAAAAACATAGTCCTGCCCTTTACCACGAAGCTTGCACCCATATATTACCTACCCTTTATCTTAGTACATAGGCTATTAGAGCCAGTAAGGCTCATCCTGAGCCTACCAGTAAGAAGACTTTCAAACTTCTTAGAGTCAGAAGATAAGGGAAAGGACTATGCGGAGGTATTCTCGGAGCTTCTTCAGATGGGCATATCCATGGGATACTTTGATAGGAAAAACATGGAATCTATAGACAGGGCAATAAATCTGAAAGAGGTCACAGTCAAAGAGATAATGACACCAAGACCTGACATTTTTATGCTACCGGAGGATATAACTGTTGGGGAGGCTCTTGATGATATATTGAAGAAAAAACACAGCAAAATCCCTCTATTCTCAGGAAGTCCAGACCACATTGTTGGCATGCTGTACGTAAAGGACCTTGTTCCAATATGGGACAATTTAGGCAGAAAGTTGGCAGATTTTAAGAGGGAAGCACTTTTTGTACCCGAGATACTAAGCATAACGGACCTTATTAGGGAAATGAGAAACTACAGAGCTCAGACCGCTCTTGCGGTAGGTGAGCACGGTGAACTATCTGGTCTTGTTAGCCTCTATGACATAATGAGATATCTTTTCGGGGATGTGCCAGAGAGTTGGGAAGAGGACATAGTAAGGGTCTCTAAGGACACATACATGGTTAACGGTTGGGTGGATGTGGAAAGAGCGGCGGAGAGGATAGGCTTTAGTCTTCCTGAGGACTACGAATACGATACAATAGGTGGGTTTGTCATGGCCATGCTCTCTAAGGTTCCAGAAGAAGGTGACCAGTTTGTCTACGACGGCTTTAAATTTGTGGTGGACAAAATGGAAGGAAACAGAATAGTAAACATATTTATAACCACAAAGGAAGAGGAAAAGGCATGAAGGCAATCAAGGTTATAACTACACCAAAGGTAAGCTTGCTTCTTAAGATAGAAAACAGCCTTGAGATGCTAATGAAAACCTCCGAAGAACTCCTTCAGGAACTGGAGGCTAAACAGGAGGAAAGTCCACAGCTAAAATTTACCCTTCGCACCAAGCCCAGATGGTTTTATGGAGAATACAAGGAACCTCAGATAAGTTACAAACAGAGCGAAATAAGAAAGGTAGAGGAGCAAATAAGGTATGAGTTTGATGGACTTGACCTGGATATAGCGAGGGAGATTGTTGCCAATTTAGACTACAGGGGCTTTTTCGTGGGAAGCGTAAAAGATATAGCGGAATACTACGGTGTTGATGAAGATTACGTGGAAGAAATAAGGGATTTTATAAAAAGAGAGATAGAGCCCTTGGGTGTAGCTTGTAAAAATTTGGAGGAATTTGTGCTTCTTCAGTTAGAAGAGCTGTATCCTGGGGACAAGGAGCTACAAGAGCAGGTCTTGGAGGTTCTAAAGGGAAAAAGCAAAGAACTAAGGGCAAAGGAAGCTCTATCTAAGTTAAAGCTAAGTCCCTTTGATGGTGAAGAGGTTAGCTATAGGAGTGGTAGTGTAGATGTGGTCTTTGAATACGACGGTAGCGATTGGTATGTATTTCTCATGGATGACTTTTGGGATGTTGAAGCGGTAGGCACCTCGAAGCCAATAGCTTTCGTTCTTGAACTAAGGCGTAGATTGCTTCGTACGGTGGCCGAGCTCATTTTGGAGAGGCAAAAGGGATTTATGCTGGGTAAAGCACCCCTAAAAAGCCTTACGCTCGGCGAGGTGGCAGAAAGGACTGGTGTTAGTCTTTCCACAGTAAGCAGGGTAATAAGCAGAAAGTACGCAAAAACACCGGTAGGTGTGTTTCCTCTGAGGTCTTTCTTCCTACGAGAGAGCAAAGAGGGTTTAAGCAGGGAGGAAATACTGAGAGTCTTAAAGGAGCTTTTAGAAAGTGAGGGAAAGGGAAAGTCTGATTTAGAGCTTTCTCGCCTTCTTTCTGATAGGGGTATAAGGATAGCAAGGAGGACTGTCAACAAGTACAGGAGACAGTTGGAGGGCAGAGGATGAAGAGAATAGAAAAAGTTCAAGAGCTACTAAGAAAAAAGAACCTTGATGCCTTTCTTTTTAGTTCACAACCTAATGTCTTTTACCTATCTGACTTCAGGTCAAGCCATGCCTATGTGGTTGTGAGCAGGGATTCTTATCATCTTCTTACCGATGGAAGGTATTATGAAAAGGCAAAGACTTTTCTCAAATGTTGGGATGTGATACTTATAGAGGGGAATGCCATAAGGGCAATAAATGCACTCCTGAGGAAGCTAAAGGTTAAGAGGGTCGGCTATGAGGAGGATAGGATAAGCTGTGAGTTTAAGAAGAGGCTAAGGGGAGGTTTTACTTGGGTGGGAGTTTCTGGATTTCTGAAAGACCTTAGGGCGATAAAAGAAGAGAGAGAAATAGAGCTTATGCGAGAGGGTGTAAGAGCCAGCGACAGGGTATACAGAAGAGTTATACCAACGATAAGGGAAGGTCTTACAGAGCTTGAGGTAAGGTCTATGCTCGTCTACGAGTTTTTCAAAGAAGGTGCACTGGGTGAGAGCTTTCCTGCTATTGTGGCATCTGGTGAAGGCTCAGCTATACCCCATTGGGAAACCTCCAACAGAAGAATAAAGCACGGCGAGCCAATCCTTATAGATATGGGACTCTTGTGGAAGGGCTATTGCACTGACTTTACGCGCACTATCTATCTTGGCAGGGCGGACAGCGAGTTTAGAAGAATATACAACATAGTAAGAGATGCTCATCTTTTTGCTCTCGATAGGGTCAAGGTAGGTAATAAAATATCGGAGGTGGACAGAACCGCAAGGGAATACATAAGAAAAAAAGGGTTTGGCAAGTTTTTCAATCATTCCACAGGACACGGCGTTGGCATAGAAATACACGAATTTCCAAGAGTCTATTACAAGGGACAGGATAAAAACACAACAATAGAGGAGGGTATGGTATTCACAATAGAGCCCGGTATATACCTAAAGGGTAAGTTTGGCGTAAGGCTTGAGAATATAGTGGCAGTTCAGAAAGGATTTGGTGAGCCTCTTTCTGATATTCCTCTTGACTTGGTAGAGCTTTAACAGTATAATTATATATTCTGTACGCGGGGTGGAGCAGCCTGGTAGCTCGTCGGGCTCATAACCCGAAGGTCGGAGGTTCAAATCCTCCCCCCGCAACTTAAAACCCTTGCTAATGCCTTAAGGGTAATTCCCCAACTTTTGAATATCTTTCTTCCTTCAAAAGTCTAAGAAAAACGAGGGCTGTCATGTATGCATCTTCAATGGCATTGTGAAAGGAAGAAACTGGAAGACCATAAGTTTTGAGAAGTTCCTCCAAGGTTGGGATTCTATCCTTTTTCTCTAACATGTCCACTACGTCCAGAGTGTGAGGATGGAAAAACCCTTCACACTCTCTTTCAACCAATTTCTTTATCATAGTAACGTCTATGTGAACAAAGTAACCAACCAGTATGCAACCTCTTGCGTATTCAATAAAGTCCAAGCAAACCTCTCTTTTATCCCTTGCCTCTTTGAGTTCTTGGGGTGTTATACCGTGCACCTTTACGGACTCGGTTAATTCTCTAGTGGGTTTTAGGAGAGCATAGAAGCTCTTTGATAGGTCAATCCTCAGATTTTCTATTCTCACCGCACCTATGCTAAGGGCTTCATCCTTCTTCAGGTCTAAGCCTGTTGTTTCTGTGTCAAAGACAACAAAGCAGGCCCTTTGAATGTCTTGTTTTTTGTCCACCTCCCAGTTAAACCTCTCCCAAGCTTCTTGTCTTAGCCTTTTCAAAATAAATCCTTTCAAAGACATCATTCAAAGAACCTCAGATTATACCTATCGTACAGAAAATCCTGAAATTCTCCTATTATCCTGAACACATCCTTGAGCGTGCCTTTTTCCGCACGGGATAGCCTGTTGGGATTTATGTAGTTGTCCGCTTCCTTACCTTCTTTTATCTTAAGGGCTTGGTATTTAAACCTTAAAGCCAGTAGAAACCTGTAGGCTTCTTTGAGGTCCTTTGCATAATCTGACGAGAAAACTCCGAGCTTGGAAAGCTCCTCTATGCGTTCAAAGGTGTTTTGTTTATCTATACCTTTTTCAAGAGCCAACGCTCTGACCCCTTGCGTTATTGGAAATATGCCACCCTTCTTTATGTCTATCTCTCCCTTGTGCTCTCCAGTTTTTTCCACTACAAAATCTCTAAAGAATCCCACGGGTGGTTTAAATCGCACCGCATCCACCGCAAGAAAGGGTAGAAATCCTGGATTTTTCCCTACTTTGCTCTTTACGTAGTTCCACAGCTCTTGCACTAAGGCTTGATTACCAAACACATTCCTAAAATCGAAAAAGATGGCTACATTGAGAATATTTTCCGGCTTTGGCTTTTCAACCCATTCCTCTACGGCTTTTTGCCACTCCTTTGAAGACCTTCTCCAGAAGGGGTTGGATATCATCACATTACCCGGGCAGGGAGGAAAACCGATTTCCAGTAGTGTTTGAATGTAGACATGTGAAAACCTTTCAAAGTAAGCCTTTGGCTCAAAGTCTAAAAGGGGATAGTCTTCGTATATCAAAGCGTTGTCCTGGTCTGTTTTCAAACTTTGCTCCCTTCTGCCTTCGCTCCCCAACACCATTATACTGAATGGCACCAGAGGTTCTTCCCCTATCCTGTTAAGGGTTAAGTATACCGCCCTTTTCATAATTCGGTCGTTTATCTCAGATATGTACTCACCGAGTTTTTCTGGGTCTGTTCCTTGGAAGACAAGCTCCAAAACTTGCTGTTTTACAAGGTTGTAAAGGTATCTGAGGTCTTGGATATCCTTTGCCTTATCTATTTCCTTTATTAAAAGCACCGCGTTTTTGGTCTCATGGGCTATAAGGTCTCTATCTTCTATTACACCTAATGGCTTTCCATCCTTTGTTATTAAAAGCTTTCTTATGCCATGCCTTGCCATGGTAACCATGGCATCGTAGAGAGTTTTTTGGCTTTCTATGGTTACGAGCGGGTATGTGGCTACATCCCTTAGTTTTACTTCCTCTGGTTTGAGTCCCTTTGCCAAGACCCTTTTAAGAATGTCCCTTTCCGTGAATATACCGAGGGTTTCTTCCATTTTTACCAGCACGTAGGTGCTATCCTTGGCTACCATTTCCTTTATCGCATCTTCCACGCTTTTGTCCCCTTCTAAAATCAAAAGAGGTCTAAGGTTTACCTCTTCTATGGCAACTTCCATGTGTCTTTCTACGGTGGAAAGTGCTTTCCTTTCCGTGAGGTTTTGCAGTCTTTTTGCCATCCTCTGCATAAAGTACTCTCTAAAGGCTTGATTTGAACCCATGAGGCTATCAAAAATCTTTTTGTTGAGAAGAAAAAGGACGCTATCCTCTATGGCTTTGGCTGTGGAAGTGGGCGGGTTTGAACTCATAAGGGATATGTATCCAAAGCTCTCTCCTTCGTGAATGTATTCTACCAGCTCACCATCCTTTTCAAGAACTACACCACCGCTCCTGAGAATATAAAGAAATTCCAAAGGCTTTGAACCTTCCTGGAATACGACTTCTCCCTTTTTGCAGTACTCTACCAACAGGTTATGGGCTGCAGTCTGAACCTCTTTTCTGCTAAGCTTGTTAAAGGGTTCTACCTCCGATAGAAACCTCTCTGCATCCAGCATAGGGAAATTTTAAGATATCTTTTTCTATAAAAGAGATACCCATGGAAAAGAGCCATCAAAAGAACGAAAATGTATGTTAAAAGTCTAAGCGTTTCTGGCTGTATGCTTATGTATATGAGCTTTTCTAAGTAGTGGATTATGAAAGAGCTATCGTAAGCTTGTGCTCCCGCCTTTTTTCTTAGCCATATTTCTAAGTATGTTAGAGGGCAATAAAGATGGGTTATGTTCAAAAAAAGAGCAAACAAAACGCCAAATATGTGTAGCCACCTTATTAGCTCAAACCTAAGGGCAAGAAGCCAACCAAGGAGCAAAAAGAGAACCCAAAGAAAGTGCACAAAAACTACCACATGAGCCAGAAAGAGGTAAAAGTCAGTCATGTAGCGAGCATTTCTCTGAGGAGCTTGTTTACAAGCTGAGGGTTTGCCTTTCCTTTTGCCTTCTTCATTACCTGCCCTACGAGAAATCCAAACACCTTCTCCTCCCCCGAACGGTATCTCTCTACTTCTTTTGCGTTTTCTTTCAGTACCTCTTCAATCATACCCTTTATGGTTGCTTCGTCGCTGACCTGTCTTAGTCCCTTCTCTTCTACAACCTGCAACGGCTCTTTACCCGTAGAAACCATAACCTTGAGGACTTCCTTTGCCAGCTTTGAGGATAGCACCCCTTCTTTTATGAGCCTTACGAGCTCTGCTAAAGCCTTGGGGTTAACGGGAGAACTTTCAATATCCTTGGAAACTTCCGAGAGGTTTCCAAGAAGGTCATTCAATAGCCAATTGGCTGTAAGTTGAGGGTCTTGGTCATAGTATTTTAAGGATTCTTCAAAGAAATCTCCAAGCTCCTTGTTGTCCGTTAGGACTTTTGCGGAGTAGGCTTCTAAGCGGTAATCCCTTACAAACCGCTCGTACCTCTGTTCTGGTAGTTCTGGCATGCTTTTTCTTATTTCTTCTATCCACTGTTCGGATAGGACAAGAGGTAGAAGGTCTGGGTCTGGAAAATAACGATAGTCCTCAGCTTCTTCTTTCGTTCTCATAGGGTGTGTAAGTCCCGTTGAGGGGTCAAAGGTTCTTGTCTCTTGCACCACCTTCTCACCAGATAGGATTAGTTTTATCTGACGCTCCATTTCAGCCTCAATAGCCTTCTGCACAAACCTGAAGGAGTTGACGTTTTTTATTTCCACCCTTGTTCCAAGCTCCTTTGAACCCTTTGGTCTTATAGATAGGTTTATATCGCAGCGAAGTTGACCCTTTTCCATGTCTGCGCGGGATACTCCCGTGTATCTCATTATGTTTCTGAGCTTCTCAAGAAACTCCCTTGCCATTTGTGGTGAATCTATGTCAGGCTCCGTTACAATTTCCATAAGGGGTGTTCCCGCACGGTTAAGGTCCACAAAGGTTTTTGAGCCTTCGTGTATGTTTTTGCCTGCGTCCTCTTCTATGTGCAGTCTTCTTATGCGAACCTTTTTATTTTCAACTTCCAGCCACCCATCCACAGCCAAAGGCTCTTCGTACTGTGATATTTGATAACCCTTTGGGAGGTCTGGATAGAAGTAGTTTTTTCTGGCAAACAGGGAACGAGTGTTTATTTTACAATTTAGGGCAAGGGCAGCTCTTACCGCAAACTCTACAGCCCTTTTGTTTATCACAGGTAAACTTCCCGGCAGTCCAAGACATACTGGACATACGTTTGTATTAGGTTCTGCGCCAAACTCCACGGGGCAGGCACAGAACATCTTGGTTTTTGTATCCATCTGCACGTGTATTTCAAGACCTATTACTGGTTCAAACTCCATGCTTATAATTTTAGCATGCTAAATAAACTACTACTTGCCACCACAAGCGAGGGGAAAGTCAGAGAGATAAAGAGGCTTTTTGAAGGTTCTGGGATAGAAATTCTAATTGCTGACCAGAGCCTGCAGGTGGAGGAAAAGGGTCTAAGCTTCTTAGAAAATGCCTACCTAAAGGCAAAGGCTTACTATGAAGTCTATGGCATACCTACCTTTGCGGACGACTCTGGTCTTGTAATTCCTGCCCTTGACGGCTATCCTGGTATATACTCCAGTAGGTTCTACAGCCTATCTTGGGGAGGACAAGAACCTGTGGAAACTACAAGGGACATGGCTAACATAAAGAAGGTCCTAAGGCTCATGGAAGGTGTAGAAGACAGGAGTGCCTACTTCTTTGCCTGTGTTTTGGTCTACGCAGGTGACTGGGGTCTTTGGGCGGAGGGCAGGTGCGACGGGTCAATAACCTATGAGCCAAGAGGTGAAGGCGGTTTTGGGTATGACCCTATCTTCCAGCCTGAGGGCTACACAAAAACTATGGCGGAGCTAAGGCCAGAGGAGAAGGACAAAATATCGCACAGAGGAAAGGCACTCAGAAGACTGCTGGAGCTCCTTAAGATGCTAAAATAGAGCCTTATGAAGATAGCCTTTATATCCACCAAAAACGCAGTTAGGAGCATAATGGCTGAGGCTGTGGCTAAAAAGGTCTCAAGGCTGGCTCTCCTTTTACCAGACATATACTCGGCGGGTATAAATCCGGCACAGAAGGTGCCCGATGAAGTAATAAGCCTGCTTGTAGAAAGGGGTTATTCCGTAGAGGGACTGCATCCAAAGGACATATCCGCTATACCCTACGAGGATGTGGACATACTAATAACCCTTTCACCTGAAGCGAGAGACAGCTGTCCCTATTCAATAAACCACATGAGAAGGGAGCATTGGGTGTTGGAGGAGGTAAAGAGTCTGAAAAAAGAAGAGCTCAGTAAGCTGTTGGAGCAGATAGAAAATCTTGTGAAGGATCTTTTTAAGATAAGTTAAACTTATTCTTGCCATAAGGAGGTTTTATATTAAAATTTAAAGTAATGAAATGATAGACATAAGCAAGCTTAAGACTTTTGTGGCTGTAGCAGACCTTGGTAGTTTTTCCAAAGCCTCTGAAATTCTTTACATAACCCAGCCTGCGGTAACTCAACAGATAAAGGCACTTGAGAGGATAGTTGGTGCCAAGCTCTTCCAAAGACAGGGCGGTAGAATAGTGCTAACAGACGAGGGCAAGAGAATATACCAGATAGCCAAGAACCTTTTGGGTAGCTATGAGACCCTCATGGAGGAAATGGCAAAGATAAAGAAGGACTTCAAGGATACGCTCCTTCTTGGTATAAGCACTACGCTAAGTGAGTACAAAGTACCAGAGCTTTTGGTAGAGTTTCATAAGCAACTTCCCAACATATCCATAAGGGTTCTTGTGGACAACTCTCAGCACATAGAAGAAGCACTTTCCTCCGGCGTGTTAAACATAGGCATCATAGAGAGAGAACCTTCAGAACGCTTTAGCTCCATAAAATGGTTTGCGGATGAGGTGGTCTTCTTTACCCATCCGTCCCATCCCTTTGCCAAAAGGGGAGAGATTGAACCCGAAGAACTTTACAACGTGGACCTTATCTTTAGGGAGGTGAGCTCTGGCACGAGAAAGGTGGTAAAGGAGGAATTGGAAAGGTTGGGGCTCATCTTTGAAAGGCTAAACGTAAGAATAGAAATAAACTGCGGAAGGTCCATCCTAAGCATGGTAAAAAATGGTTATGGTTGTAGTTTTCTTTCAAAGGGTATAGTGGAAAAGTCCATTGAAGAGGGTGAGGTTGTGCCAGTGAAGATAAAAGGCTTTAATGCCCTAAGGTGGTATTACATCATATATCCGGAGCATGAAAAGCTTACCTACTTGGCAAGTAGGTTTATGAAGTTTCTTCTTTCCAAAGTGAGCTCCGAATTAGTGATGGGATGAAAAAGGGTATTGTCTTTGATGTAGACGGCGTTATTGCAGATGTAAGTGAGTCTTACCACTATGCCATAAAACACACCGCAGAACACTTCTTAGGGAAAGAGGTACCTATAGAGGAGGTAAGAAGGATAAAGTTTCTAAGAGGTATAAACAACGACTGGATTGCCACTCTTGAAGTCATAAGGGAATACGGGGGGGACGCAAGTCTGGATGATATCATACAGGTCTTTAACAGTTTTTATAAATCCCTGAGAGATAAAGAGAGGCTTCTTTTAGATAGAGGCTTTTTTCAAAGGCTAAAAGAAATGGGTTATTCTCTCGGTATAGTCACAGGAAGACCAAGGGAAGACCTTCTCTATCTTTTCCAAAAGCATGAACTTTCTCCTTTCTTTGATGCCTTTGTGGATGAGGATACCATTCCTCAGGAGGAGCTAAGAAAGCCCCATCCCTATGCCTTGCATCTTTGCGTGGAGAGCCTTGGCATAGATGCGGGTGTGTACGTGGGTGATAGCCTGGCAGACTGGCAAATGTACAAAGACTACAGGAAAATATACGCAAAACCCTTTGAATACGTGCATGTGGGAGAGAGAGTTGTGCCAGAAGGTGCTATTCTCTCTTCTCCTGAGGGGCTTTTTGAAGCTCTTCAAGAGGCTTTGCGGAGTCTATGAGCAGTATAGGTATATCCTCTTCTATGGGATAGTAAACCCTGCAGGAGGGACATATGAGAACTTCTTTCTCTTGGTCATAGAGGAGGTCTCCCTTACACTTTGGGCATGCTAGTATTTCCAAAAGCTCCTTGCTTAGCAATTTATTCCTCCTTTATGTATTCCCAGAGCTCAAGCATGAAATTTTTAAAGTCTGCGTATGCTCCCTCTCTAAGTTTTTCCTTTAGCCTTTCATCATCAAATATTAGGTCTCCAGAAATGGGAGAGAAATCAACATGCTCCAAATGAGCTACTTGAAGCCCAAAAATGCACATGTATTGCTGTGCCTCCTGCTTAAACCTTACAAACTCTTCCTCATAAGGTTCTGAGATTTTTGTAGTCCAATGATAAGCACCACCAAAAGGGTTTAGCCAGAACTGTTCTCCAGATTCTACGCAAAAGCGTGCCCTTTTTACAGATACGAGGTCTGTTAAAAGTTCACCGTCTGGCATACTCACAGCCCATATGCGGTTTTTCTTAGGATTTATAAGAAACTCTACCTGTTTGTATTCTATCATTCTCAGCCCCCAACTTTGAACATCTCCACCTTTTTTGGTATTATACCCTCTTTCAAAAGCTCCAGCCTTTTTTCCGAGTATCTATCTTCCCTTCTGTTCCATACTCTAATCACAAATTCCCTTATCTGTTTTTCGCTGGCTCCAGACCTTATAAGGGTCTTTACATCGTGCCCTTCTTGGGCAAAAAGGCAGGTAAGAAGCCTTCCATCCGCCGTGAGTCTAAGTCTGTTGCAGTCTCCGCAAAAGGGCTGAGTAATGGAAGATATAAACCCTATTTCAACACCACAGTCCTTGTGTCTGTACCTTTCTGCCACCTCACCCCTGTAGCTTTTCTCCACGGGCTCTAAATCAAAATACCTGCTTAAAAG
This sequence comes from Aquificaceae bacterium, assembly GCA_025057455.1. GTDB lineage: Bacteria > Aquificota > Aquificia > Aquificales > Aquificaceae > Pampinifervens. The sequence goes on along the minus strand of JANWWY010000006.1, from coordinate 42,988 downwards.
CTCAAACATTTCCCTTACAGAAAAAACCCTCTCCATAGACCATCCGTTTAAGTTACCCACATCCATGAATTCTATAAACCTTACTACAACCCCCATATCCTTGAAAAACTTGGCTATATCCACAATCTCTTCGTGGTTTACGCCTCTTATGACGCACACGTTCACCTTTACGGGCGCAAGCCCCAACTTAATAGATTCCTCTATACCCTCAATCACCCTTGAAACCTTAACATCCCTACCCACAAGCTTAGAAAAAACCTCATCTTTAAGAGAGTGAAGGCTTACAGTTATCCTATTCAGACCGGCGGATTTTAAGTCTTTTGCCTTTTCTTTCAGAAAAAAGCCGTTTGTAGTAAGGCTAAGGTCTTCTATTGGCAAGGCTGATAGCATTGCTATTAGTTTCTCTATGTCTCTCCTTAGCAGTGGTTCTCCACCAGTGAGCCTTACCTTTTTTATGCCAAGTGGCAAAATACTCCTTACAAAGTCCCTTATCTCTTCAAAGCTGAGTATTTCCTCGCGTCTAAAGAAGTGGTATTCTTCTCCTTCTGGCATACAAAATTGGCAACGAAAATTGCACCTGTCTGTGACTGAGATGCGTAGGTCCCGCAGCTCTCTTCCAAGTCTATCAAGTATCATGCACCCATCACCCATTGACTTTTCCCATCTCTAAATACTTCCTTTTTCCAGATGGGCGCTCTTTTTTTCACCTCGTCCACCGCATATCTACAGGCTTTAAAAGTCTCCTCCCTATGACCGCCAAACACAAGCACCATAAAAGAAGGCTCACCTACCTTTACCACACCAAGCCTGTGATGGATAAACACCTCTTTTACGGGAAAGGTCCTCAAGGTTTCCTCTCTTATCTCTTCCATTACCCTGATGGCCATTTCTGGAAATGCCTCATAGTGGAGTTCCGCTACGTCCCCATCTTCTGGTGCAGACCTGGCAATGCCCAGAAACAAAAGGCTGGCACCGCACTCTTGAGGTGGTTGATACTCTGAAAGGACTCTTTCCGCACCAATCCATTCAACGCCTAAATAGACCTTAGGAACCATGGCTATAATTATAGGTTTTACTTTTCACCTTACGATGACCTATCTCAAAAAGTTTTAAATTAATATACATGCCGGAAACAAGAAGTAAACTTAGTAAGTCACAGAAGGCAGCCATACTGCTTATGGCAATGCCCCCTCAGATAGCTGTGGAGGTGATGAAAGAGCTTTCTGATGAGGAAATACAGGAATTGTTAATGCACGCTACGAACCTTGAGGGAATAACTCTAAAGGACATAGAGGAAATAGCCAAAGAGTTCATAGAAGAGTATAAGGCAACCTCTTTCATAGCCCCTGACGTAGATGCACTCTTGGAGTTTGCAAGGAAGACGCTTCCACCGGACAAGTTTGCCAAGATATATGAATTTTTGAGCAGTTCAAGCCTTATAAAGAGTTTTCAGGAGCTGGAAAGGGTTGATAGCAAAATACTCGCCAACATACTCAAGAACGAGCACCCACAAACTATAGCGGTAGTGCTTTCTCAGCTGAGTCCTGCTAAATCCTCTGAAATACTCAAATTGCTTCCTGACACCATTGCTATAGATGTGATAAAGAGGCTTGCAACTCTTGAGAACATATCACCAGAATTTTTTGGTGAACTCATAGAAGTTCTTGCGGAAGAGATAAGGAGTATGGGCGTAAGCGGTATAATGCAAAAGATGGAGGGTATAACACTAACCGCCGAACTTTTAAACATGCTTGACAGAGAAGCGGTAAACAAGATACTGGCTAAGCTTGACGAAGAAGACCCATACCTCTCGGAGAAGATAAAGGAGAAAATGTTTACCTTTGAGGACATAAGAAAACTGGACAACAGAGCCATAGTAGAGGTGCTAAAGGCTGTGGACAAAAGCACCCTTATAATAGCACTAAAGGGTGCACCCGAAGACATTAAGGAAAAGTTCTTCTCAAACATGTCAAAGAAGGCAGCAGACATAATGAGGGAGGATATGGAAGCCCTTGGTCCTGTTAGAGCTTCTGAGGTGGAAAAAGCACAGAAACAAGTAATACAAGTCATAAAAAACCTGGCTGACCAGGGCATAATAGATATAACGGGAGGGGAGTCCTATGTCTGATTTCAAACTGCTCTACCATACATATCCTGCAGAGGAAAGAAGAGAGGAACGTGTCCAGGAAGACAAGGAAAACTATCCATGCCAAGAGCTGGAACAAGGCTACATGGTTCAGATATTGGAACTAAAAAGGCAAATAGAAGAACTCAAGTTAAGGGTGGAGGGCTTGGAAAAGGAAAAGGAAGAACTCCTAAAGGATAAGGAGGACTTAAACTTAAGGCTCATGAAAAGGGAAGAGGAAGACCATCTTCTCAAGTCCATCTCCGATAACCTAATGCAAGCTCTTAAGGAAGCACTCCTTCATCTAAGACAAGAGACCATAAAACTTGCAGTGGATTTAACAAAGAGGCTACTACTTATCCAAGATATACCCAAAGAGCATGTTACCCTACAGGCTTTGTCCAAAGTCTTCGATGCAGGAATAGAGTTAAAGGGGCAGATAAACCTGTACTTGAGCCCCCAAGATTTTCAGAGGTTGGTCCCCTATCTGGAAAGGTTGAAGGAAAACATGAGCGAATCCCTTCAGATAAACCCCATGATAAAGAGAGACCTAAAGGAAGGTGAATTCCTTGTGGAAACTCCCAAGATTTGGATTGAAAGAAGGTATGAGGATATTTTACAAGACCTTTTAGACGATTACAGAAATGAGGGGAATATTCAAAGTTTACCATAAGGTATACAGAGCCAGCGGTGTATACTTGGAAGCTTACAACACGGAGGGTGCTGTGGGAGACCATGTGGTCATATACCCCCACAGGAAAGAACCCGTAGAAGGAGAGATAATAGGCTTTAATGAAGACCGTTGCATAATTATGCCCTTTGGCGACATATCGGGTGTGAGAGCTGGAGATAAGGTTTGGATAAAAAAGGAACATCTCTCTACTATCGTGGGTCCAGAGCTTTTGGGTGAGGTGATAGACCCTTTTGGCAGAAGGCTTTCTGATGGTACGTGGGTTTACGGGGAAAAAAGACCCATATGGTTAGAGGACATAAATCCTCTTGAAAGAGAGAGAATAAGAAAGATTTTTGACTGCGGTGTAAGGTCCATAAACGCCATGCTTACTTTGGGAAGTGGGCAGAAGGTGGGCATATTTGCCGGTGCAGGCGTAGGAAAGAGTACCCTCTTGGGCATGATTATAAGAAACAGCAAGACAGATGCGGTGGTGCTTGCCCTCATAGGTGAAAGGGGGAGGGAAGTCAGGGAGTTTCTTGAGGATGTCTTGGGAGAAGAGGGAAGAAAAAAGAGTGTGGTAATAGTTACGACCTCGGACCAAACGCCCATACTAAAGGTAAAGGGGGCCATAAGTGCCATAGTACACGCAAAGTATCTTGCGAGCAAGGGTATGGATGTGCTCTTGGTTATGGATTCCATAACAAGGCTGGCAATGGCACAAAGGGAGGTAGGACTATCCGCCGGGGAGCCTCCCACCATGAAGGGTTATACCCCTTCTGTTTTCTACCTTCTGTCCAAGGTGGTGGAAAACTGCGGAAACTTCAAAAGAGGCAGTATAACAGGCATATTTAGCGTGCTGGTAGAGGGTGACGATATAACCTTAGACCCAATAGCAGATTCCTTGATGGGTGTGTTGGATGGACACATAATTCTCTCAAGAAAGAGGGCTAACGCAGGTTTATATCCTTCCGTAGACCCTGTAAGAAGTCTAAGCAGGGTAATGCCCCAGGTTGTAAGCCAGGACCACATGAAGATGGCTGTATACATCAGAGAGCTTCTTAGCTCTTATGATTCCATGGAAGATATGGTGAATCTCGGACTCTACACACAGGGCAGTAATCCCATGGTAGATAAGGTAGTAAAGAACAAGGAAGAAATAGACAGATTTTTTAAACAAGACATAGGAGAAAGGATAGACTATCAGCAAAGCTTAGATGACCTAAGAAGAATCTACGAAAAGCTATTATAATTTAAAACATGGTAGACCTCAAAAACTACGCAGAAGAAAAGGTTGAACTTGCAAGGTCAACCCTCAGGAAGCTTACGAGCTTAAACACAGACATAAAAAACAAAGCCCTTCTAAGGGCATCGGAGCTTTTGGATGCCAGGAGGGAATACATAAAGGAGGAAAATGCCAAGGATATAGATTATGCGAGGGCTAATGGTCTGTCCCCAGCTCTGATAGATAGGCTTCTTCTCAACGACAAGCGTATAGACGGCATGATAAAGGTTTTAAGGGATGTGGCAAGCTTGCCAGACCCCGTGGGTGCAATTACGAGCATGTGGACGCTTCCCAACGGTCTTCAGGTGGGTAGGATGAGGGTACCACTGGGTGTTATTTTCATAGTTTACGAGGCAAGACCCAACGTGACCATAGAGGCTGCATCCCTATGCATGAAGTCTTCTAACGCCGTTGTGCTAAGAGGTGGGAAGGAAGCCATAAACTCCAACAGGGCTCTGGTGGAAATTCTAAGACAAGCCTGTAGGGAAACGGGCTTTCCTGAAGAAGCCCTTCAGTTCATAGACAGACCGGAAAGGGAGATAGTCTGGGAAATCCTCAGCATGGAAGGTAAAGTGGATGTAGCTATACCGCGGGGAGGAGAGAGCCTTATAAGGGCTGTAGCGGAAAGGGCAAGGGTGCCAGTTATAAAACACTACAAGGGCGTGTGCAACATATACGTGGACGAGGATGCGGACCTAAACAAAGCGTACAACATAGTCTATAACGCAAAGGTTCAAAGACCTTCTGTCTGCAACGCAGTAGAAAACCTCATAATTCATAAAAACCTCCTACATAGCTTCTGGCCAAAAATGGCGGACATTTTAGGCAGGGCTGGCGTGGAGCTAAGGTGCGACCAAGAGTCTTTGGAGGTTATTAAGTCAAGGCAGGAGCTTTCTCATGTGAAGGCGGTGCCAGCCAAGGAGGAAGATTATTACGAGGAGTTCCTTGACCTTGTGCTGGCTGTAAAAACTGTTGAAAGCTTAGAAGAAGCAATAGATTTCATAGAAAAGTACGGCTCGAAGCACTCCGATGCTATAGTAACGGAAAACTACACGAAGGCTATGAGGTTCATAAAGGAAGTGGACTCTGCCGCAGTCTATGTGAATGCTTCCACAAGGTTTACCGATGGCAACGAATTTGGGCTGGGTGCGGAGATGGGCATATCCACAGATAAGATACACGCAAGGGGTCCTATGGCTCTGGAAGAGCTTACCATACAAAAATTCGTGGTTTTGGGTAACGGTCAGGTCAGAGACAACGTAGGGGTTCCTCCCGAATGGATGCCATAGACACACAAGACATAATAGACTTCCTTACAAAGGGTGAAAAGGCTGAGAGGTTGGAAGAGCATCTAAGAAAAGTGGAAAGGAAGAAGGGAAAGGTTTTTGTATCCTCCTATACTCTAATAGAGCTTGCCTACCTTCTTGAATACAACTACGGGGTTGACAGAGAAAAGGTAGCAAAAAGTTTGAGGACCATATTAGAAGACAGAGTTTTTAAGGTGGAGGGAAAGCCAGAGCTTGAAAAGGCTGTAAACCTTTATGCGCAGGGTATGGACCTTTTTGAAGCTCTAAAGGAAGTACAGTATGAAAAAGTTGGAGTAAAGAGGTTAAGGCTATGAAGATAAACATCACCTTTGACCTTGCCCCCTTTATGCCATGGCTAACCAAGTATGACAAGGACAAATTTACGAGAGATTTGGTTGCGGGTCTAACTGTTGCAGCAGTCCTTGTACCCCAATCCATGGCCTATGCCCTATTGGCTGGCATGCCACCCATATACGGTCTATATGCTTCTTTTTTGCCGGTCATAGTAGCTTCTCTTTTTGGAAGCTCACGTTTTCTTGCAACTGGTCCTGTTGCTATGACTGCACTGCTTACTAGCTCAGCCCTTTATGGACTGGCGGAGCCAGGAAGTGAAAAGTGGATAACCCTGGCTGCAGTGCTTGCCCTTATGGTTGGCTTTATAAGGTTGATTATAGGACTTTTAAAAGTTGCCTTTATAGTGGAGCTAATATCCAACAGCGTCATAGTGGGCTTTACCAGCGCTGGTGCCCTTGTCATAGCACTCAGTCAGGTAGGACATTTGCTTGGCTTTAAGATAACCCAGAGCACACACATATACGAGGTTGTTGCAGACATTATTGGCAAAATTTCCCAGACGAACCCCTACACTTTGGCGGTTGGGATTCTTGCCTATGCCATAATATGGTTTTCAAGAAGGATAAGTCCTTTAGTTCCAGGCGCTTTACTGGCTGTTATAGTTACTTCCTTAGCCTCTTACTTTTTTAGTCTTCAAAACTTTGGAGTTTCTGTGGTGGCTAATGTGCCTAGCGGTCTTCCCAGCTTGGAGATTCCTTCTGTGGATTACAGGACCTTTTCACAGCTCTGGGTAGGTGCCTTGGTTATATCCGCCTTTGGGCTTATGGAGGCTGTAGCCATAGCAAAACAGCTTGCCATCAGAGCGGGAGACAAGTGGGACCCCAATCAGGAACTTATAGGTCAAGGTCTTGCCAACATGGTGGCTGGTCTTTTTAAGGGTTTCCCTGTGGGAGGTTCCTTTTCTCGGTCCGCTTTGAACTTTCAGCTCGGAGCAAAAACACCCATAGCCAGCGTAATAACCGGCTCTGTTATAGGTCTCACACTTCTTTTTCTTGCACCCCTATTTTACTATCTTCCTAAAGCAACCCTCTCCGCCATAGTTCTCTCCGCGGTCATAAGTCTGATAAAACCACAGGAAATAATCAAACTCTATAGGATAAACCCCATTGACGGCATTGTAGCAGGTGTAACCTTTACAACCGTGTTCTTCATGGACCTATGGGTTGCCATTACCCTTGGCACCCTCATAGCCTTTGGCAGTTTTGTGTACAAGACCATGTATCCGCGCATTGTGGTGCTTACAAGAAATCCTCGGTCTTCTACCTTTGTAAACGCCGAGAGGGAGAACTTGCCAGAGTGTCCTCAGATTCTTTACATAAGACCCAACATGTCCATATACTTTGGAAATGCGGAGTATGTATACGAATACGTGCTTCAGAAGGTAGAAGAGCGTAGAAAGGCTCTTAAGTTTGTCCTTTTGGACTTAGAGGCGGTAAACTACATAGACGCATCAGGAAGCCTAATGTTAGTAAGGCTCTTAGACAGGATAAAGTCTATGAACATAGAGCCGGCTCTCGCCAACATAGGCTGTTCTCTCTATCCTCTGCTTGAAAAGGTAGACATTGACAAGCACATGCAGGTGGATTTGGTGTTTGAATCCAAAGGACAGTCCATAGTGGAACTTTTCAAAAAGCTTGACCACGAATACTGCAGGAAGAAATGCCCCTATGCGGTCTTTAAGGAATGCTGGACTGTAAAAGAAGAAGACTTTAAACCTTTGGAGAAGGTCGCGTAGTGTAAAGACCTGTTTCCTTTATGTAAGCTTCTACGCTCTCTGGCACCATCCACTTTATGCTTCTGCCTTCTTTTACCCTCTTCCTTATCTCTGTAGATGATATGTCTATCCTTCTTGCGGAAAATAAGATAAAATCCCTATTTTCTGTAAGCTGTGGGAAGGATTGTTTTACGTAAGTTCTTATTCTATCTAAGTAGCCTTCTCTATCTACTACCACAAAGCGAGCAAGGGAGACAAGTTCAGCAGGGCTCTTCCAAAGATGCAAAGTGAGAAAGCTGTCCGCACCTACCAGGAAAAAAGGTCTTTCTCCATACTTTTTGTAAATATATTTAGCGGTATCCACCGTATAGGAAATGCCCCCTCTTTGCAACTCTATGTTGCTTACTTCAAAACCCTCACAGCCTTCTAGGGCAAGATTTAGCATGTGCATTCTTTCCTCTGGACTTGCCACATGCGGGTCTTTCAAGGGTGCCTGAAAGGCAGGCACAAAGACCACTTTGTTAAAACCAAGGACTTCAACAACATCTCTGGCTATTATAAGATGACCCATATGCACGGGGTCAAAACTACCACCAAAAAAAAGCTTCATGAGTGTTAAAATCTTAGCACATCTCCAATTCCTACCACCGTACTATGTTGAATCCTGTGTTTGAGTTATAATTAATAACTCAAAGGAGGTTTTTATGTTTCAGGTGCCTGAGGTTGGACCTCAAGAAGCAAAGGAAATGCTACAGAAAGATAATGTAGTCTTGCTTGATGTTCGTACACCACAGGAACATGTGCAACTTAGAATTCCCAACTCTATGCTCATACCGTTGGATGAGTTAAGGTATGCCTTTAAAGACCTTCCTAAGGATAAAACTTACATAGTTTATTGCAGGAGTGGTGAAAGGAGTGCCTTTGCTACTTACTTTCTAAGGCATATGGGTTACGAGGCTTACAACTTAGCAGGTGGTATACTCGTTTGGCCCTACGAAAAGGAGTCTGGACCTCCTAAATGAGGGGTCTTCTCCTCTTTGTTTTTTTTCTTACCGCTTGTGGAATAAAGGCAAACCCAGAGGTCCTAAAGTCCCCAGAGGTTGAGATAAGGCGTGTAGGGTCAAAGGTATACGTGAGAAGCCTCTCTGGCGAAGTGAGCGTAAAAGGCTTTCAAAGGGAAGGACCTTACTGGGCAAGAGAGTATAAGGAAGCTTTCTGCTTTTCTGTTCAGAGGCTTAGGGGGAAGTCTCAAAAGTTCTGTGTGGGAAATGCAATAGACGGCATGCCCTCCATAAAGATATCAGAGAAGGAGGAAGAGGTAAAGCTTGAGCCTATAGGCTTTCCTGCCTATAGACTATATCCTCTCAAGGATGGTCTTCTTATTTTGGAAGAAGGTAAAAGCCTTATGGGGAGTTTCTACATTAAAAGGGAATACGCAGAAAGGTGCTATGCCATAACGGGAGTAAAAGGTAATGCGGAGAGCTATCCTCTAAATTTTTGCGTAAAGCCGAAGCCCCCTCCCCCTGTGCCAGAGGTGGAAGGTTTGGAAATAAGGGAGGGAAAGGACAAAATATACCTTGTTTGGTTTTATCCGAGGAATTACAGGGAGTTTGTAGTTTATGAGCAAGAAAGGGAGATTGGAAGAACAACTGGCTTTTCTCTTGAGGCTCCTATGCCAAAGGCAAAGACAACCTTTACCGTAAAAGTAATAAGCCCAGAAGGTTTTCAAAGCAGGGGTGTGAGCTTAGTTTATAACCCGTAGTAAGCGGCAACGGCGGCAGACACGGCAAGAGCTAACGTTTCTGGGTCCTTCACTCCCTCTACTTCAAAATCGTAGGTGGGGAGCTTTTCCTCCAAGAATCTAATGCCAAAGTACCCAGATATAAACTCTGGGTCTCTTATTATTTCTCTGTGCAATGGTATGTTGGTTGGAACACCTCTTATTATAAACTCGTCGATTGCCCTCCTTGCCCTTGCCAGCACTCTGTCCCAGGTAAGAGCCCATACACTCATCTTCGCTATCATAGAATCGTAATAGGGTGGTATTACGTAATCCTTGTAGACACCCGCATCCATTCTTACACCGGGTCCACCTGGTGAGTAGTAGGCGGTTATTTTACCCGGTGCGGGTGCAAAGTTTCTTCTTGGGTCTTCTGCGTTTATCCTAAATTCAATGGCATAGCCCCTAAAGGTTATATCGCTTTGATTAAAGGGAAGGGGTTCACCCATGGCAACCCTTATCATGGTTTCCACTATGTCTATCCCCGTAACCATCTCCGTTATGGTATGTTCCACCTGAAGGCGTGTGTTCATCTCAATAAAGTAGAACTCCTTGTTATTCAGGTCTACAAGAAACTCAAGGGTTCCTGCACTGTAATATCCCACTTGCATCATAGCCTTTACACTTAAACCTAACATCTTCTGTCTTAAGTCCCTTGGAAGAACTGGGCAGGGTGTTAGTTCTACAATCTTCTGGTGTTTTCTCTGCACGGAGCAGTCCCTCTCACCTAGATGAACCACGTTCCCGTATTTATCACCCAGTATCTGCACCTCTATGTGTTTTGGGTTGTCCAAATACTTTTCAACGAATAGGTCACCTTTTCCAAAGAAGGTCTCCGCTTCTCTGTAACCAGACTCAAAAAGTCTGGGCAAATCCTCAATATTCTTGACTACCCTCATGCCCCTTCCACCACCACCGTAGGCGGATTTTAGTATGACGGGTGTGCCTATTTCTCTTGCATAGTGCATTGCATCCTCGTAATTGCTAAGGGGTTCTGGTGAACCTGGAATTGTTGGAATGCCCAATTTTTCCATAGCTCTTTTGGCTTTTACCTTGTCCCCAAAAAGCTCTATGTGTTCGGGTGAGGGACCTATGAAGGTTATACCTTTCTTTTCACAGTAGCGAGCAAAGTCCGCATTCTCAGCCAAAAAGCCGTAACCCGGATGTATAGCATCCGCACCTATGGACTTGGCAAGGTCCACAATTCTTACATAGTCCAGATAAGCTCTTACGGGGTCCCCGGGTATTAGATAAGCTTCGTCAGCTTTTTTTACGTACAAGGACTTGGAGTCTACCTCTGAATATATGGCAGCTGTCCTTATGCCCAGCTCTTCACAACCTCTTATGATTCTCAGGGCCACTTCGCCTCTGTTGGCAACAAGCACCTTTCTGAACATGTTATAAATTTTAACTCCTATTCCAACTTCTCTACGATTAGGCTTTGATTAGTATATATGCATATCTCGCCTGCTATGCTTAGGGACACTCTTACTATATCTTCCGCAGACATGTTGGTGTTTCTGTAAAGAGCCAAGGCGGAAGCTCTGGCATAGTCCCCACCAGAACCTATGGCAAGCACTGGCTCATCTGGCTCTATAACGTCACCATTCCCAGAAAGCAAGAGCATACGTTCCTTGTCAGCCACAAGAAGGAGAGCTTCAAGCCTACGAAGACTTCTGTCCATTCTCCAGTCCTTTGCGAGCTCTACGCACGCCCTTAAAAGGTTTCCCCTAAATTCTTCCAGCTTTGCTTCTAACCTTTCCATTAGGGCAAGCCCATCAGCCGCAGCGCCTGCAAAACCAACCAAAACACTATCTTTGTAAAGCTTTCTTATCTTTTTTGCCCTGTGCTTTATTACAGATGACCCAAGGGTGACCTGACCATCCCCGCCCATGACAGTTTGACCGTTTCTACTGACGCATAGCACTGTAGTTGACTTAGCTCTTTGCATAGGTTAATATTTTAAAGCCTGTGCTTAGGAAAAACCTCAGTTGTCTGGAGCTTTATCGAAAAACGCTGGTCTCTAACACAGGTTGTCTAATTGAATACATTCAAAAGCTCATTTACCTCTACGAAAGAAAACAAGAAGTTCTCTCTGTAGTGCTTTTGGATGTGGATAATATGAAGCAGATAAACAAAAAAATGGGCTATGCTTATGGGAACCATGTTCTTCTTAAAATTTCAGAAGTAATAGAAGAGAGCATAAGAAGGAGTGATGTAGCAGGTAAGTATAAGGGTAGTTCTTTCCTAATTTTACTTCCCAACTCCGATTTAAAGGGTGCGGAAAAGGTATCCAGAAGAATAAGAAACAAGATAGAGAGCCTTCAATCTTTGTTAGATGTGAGCTTGACCATAGGTATATATAGCTTTGTGCCAGAGGGAGACAGAGTGGAGGATGTACTGGACTTATTAGAGAGATACGTAGCCAATTCCAAGATGAAGGGGGGTAACAGTACCATAGTGATTGAAGAAAAACCTTCAAAAAGGGAGATAAACCATCAAGCTCTTCTTGAGGCACTGCAGAAGGATGCCATAGAACCAGCCTTCCAACCTATCTACTCTCTTAGCAATGATAAGGTAGAGGGCTACGAAGTCCTCATGAGGCTTGTAAAGGAGGATGGCACTATAATACCGGCAGGTTGTTTTATAGAAGACCTATCAAAGACCTCTCTCATTGGTCCCTTTGAAGAATTGGTTCTTCAAAAAGCCCTTTCTAAATTTAGTGCATACAGAATGGATGGAAAGTTGTACATAAACTTTCCTCACAACTTTATCAACTTTATAGCAAAGGGGAAAATTAAGGTGTTGGACTTCTACAAGGATGTTATCTCCCATGGCATTAATCCTTCAAGGGTTGTGCTTGAAATATCCGAGGGGAAGATAACGGCAAACACCGAAGACCTATTAGAGCTTATAAGGGAGATAAAAGGCTACGGTTTTTGGACGGCAGTGGATGACTTTGGTGTTGAATACTCATCCATAGAAAGACTCATAAGAGCAAGACCAGACCTAGTAAAGCTTGACGGCTTCTTTTTAAAGGAGAAGAGCATGCTTAAATGGATTGTAATGGGTCTGAAAAAGCTGGGCTTTAAGCTTATTGTAGAGCAGGTGGAAACAAGGGAAGAGTTAGAGTTGGTTAAAAGCCTAAGAGTGGATATGGCTCAAGGTTATTATCTCGGGAGGCCAGAGATAATATGAGGGATTTTGTAATACCAGCCATAGACTTAAAAGAAGGTAAGGTTGTAAGGCTTTTCAAAGGAGACTTTGAAAAGGTTAAGGTATACTCCGCATCACCGGAGGATATGGCAAAACTGTTTGAAGAGGTCGGCTTTAGGAGGCTTCATGTTGTGGACTTGGACGGAAGTCTCAAAGGCCTGCCTGCTAACCTGCAATCTATAAGGCTTATAAGAAGGTCCTTTTCTGGCAAGGTGCAGGTAGGCGGTGGTATAAGAAACCTGAAAAGTTGTCAAGTGCTAAAGGAAGAGGGCATAGATTACTTTGTAATAGGCACCTTGGCTGTAAGAAAACCCAATACCTTTGAAGAAATATTAAGTACCTTTCCTGAAAGGACAATTTTGGCTGTGGATTCAAAGGGTGGAAAAGTAGCGGTGGGTGGTTGGAAAGAAGAGAGTATAAAAAGCCCTCAAGACTTGGCCCTTGAATACGACCAGAAGCCCATATGGGGCTATTTGTATACCAACATAGAAAAAGATGGTACCCTTGAAGGCGTTGATGTGGAGCCCTACAGGGAATTTAAGAGGTTTGTAAAAAAGCCCGTGCTTGCCTCTGGGGGCGTAGCAAGTTTAGAAGACATCAAAAGACTAATGGATGTAGTGGAAGGCGTAGTGGTTGGAAAGGCAATCTACGAGGGCAGAATAAATCTAAAGGAGCTGTTATAATCCTATCCATGATAGGCGTAGTTCTCTTTAACATGGGAGGTCCAGACAGTCTTGAGGCGGTCCAGCCTTTTCTGTATAACCTGTTTTCAGACCACGACATAATAAGGTTTCCAAGGTTTCTACAAAAGCCCCTTGCATGGTTCATATCAAGGGTAAGAGCGAAAAAGACAATGCATTACTACGAGATTATGGGGGGTAAATCACCCCAGAGGGAGCAAACACAGGCACAGGCGGAAGCTTTGCAGCGTATGCTGGGTAAGGACTTTAAGGTTGTGGTAGCTCTACGCTACTGGCACCCTTTTACGGAAGAAGCCCTAAGAGAGCTTTTTAAACATCCCATAGATAAAATAGTACTTTTGCCCCTCTATCCGCAGTACAGCAGAACCACCACGGGCTCATCCTTTAATGAGTTCGATAGGGTATTTAGAAGGATACTACCAAGGGGTAGACATTTTAATCTAACTACCCTAAAGGGTCAGGAAAAATCCTACTTCTACCCCTCTTCCATACCAATCTACAGAATAAACTGCTATCATAATCACCCCACCTACATAAGGGCAATGGTGGAAAACATAAAGGAGAACCTTCCAAACTGGCACGAATACTTTTTTCTCTTTACAGCCCACAGCCTACCCATTATCATCATAAAGGAAGGAGACCCCTACCAGAGGCAAACGGAAGAAACAGTTAGGCTCATTATGGAGCATTTTCCCAGCGTTGAGTATGCCATAGGATACCAGAGCAAGGTAGGACCTACAAAATGGCTTGAACCCTCTACAGAGCAACTGCTAAAGGAGCTTATAAATGCCAATTTTAAAAGGATAGCGGTAATTCCAGTGTCCTTTACCTGTGAGCATTCAGAGACCCTTTATGAGCTTGACCATGTTTATGGCTCATTGGCAAGAGAGAGGGGGGTGGACTTTGTCAGAATTCCTACTCTAAAGACACACCCCACTTACATTCAAGCCCTTAAGGAAATAGTCCTTCAGACCATTTCAAGCTGTGAAAAGATAAAGGGTATTTCATAATCTGCGGATTCCTTGGAATCGGAAGCATGCACCGCATTCTTCCCCTTGTCTGTGCCAAAGAGAGCCCTTATGGAGTTGGGAGCTACCTTTCTTGCCTCGTTGCTGTCGGTTGGACCTATTATCTCCCTGACCCTTCTTATGGCATCCTCACCTTCTAAGACCATTGCTACCACAGGACCAGAGGTCATAAACTCTACAAGTTCCCCAAAGAAGGGTCTTTCCCTGTGAACCGCATAAAAGCCCCCAGCCTGCTCCTTTGTAAACATAAAGAGCTTCATAGCCCTTATCCTAAAGCCTTCCGAAAGGAATCTGTCTATTATTTTTCCAGTGGCACCCTTTTCAAAGGCATCGGGTTTGACAATGACAAGAGTTCTCTCCATTTTCTACCTCCTCTATTCTCCTTCAAAAGATTGTAATTCCTCCATAAGAGACTTTACCTGATGCATGATTGCACCAAGGAGGTTTTCAACAGGGGAATTCCAGTATGCCTCATTGAAAACTACCTCTTTATGTGGACCTTCCTCGTCCCCTTCAAGATAGGTAATAACTGCGGTAGGGTACTCCACGTTATCCCTGTCTGGCAAAAGAAGCTCCACGTCCACCTCTGGTGGTATTGCCATAGACTTAAGCCTTTTAGCCAATTCTTCAAATTTTGCTACTGGATATTCCATGTTATACTCTCAACAATCCTTCAAGCTCTCTTTTTACTGAGGCATCCACAACAAAACTTGAAGTCTTTACGAGAAAACCCCCTATAAGGCTCGGGTCCTGCACCACTTCAAAGTCGTAGTCTCTACCCGTAAACTTCCTAATAGCTGTCTTTATCCTCTCAAGCTCTGCATCGTCCACCCTTCTGGCAAGCACCAAAAGTGCCTTGCTAACCCTTAGGAGCTTATCCACTTCATAATCGTACACTCTTTTTATTTCATTAATAAAAGGCACAGCACTTATCTCGAGGATGTAGTCAATGACCTCGTCTATGCTGGCATCAAGCTCAAACCTTTCTCTGAGTCCTTTGAGGAAACCCAGCTTATTCTCCTTTGGTATGGTAGGATTTAGGATGAAGCCCCTAAATTCCCTCTCTGACCTGTAGAGCTTGTATAAGAGTTGAAGGAATTCAGAGACTTTGGTAAGTTTTTCCTTATCTTTTGGTGTCTTTGCAAGGAGAAGCTTTGCTACCTTTCTTGCTATCTCCGGTCTGGCATTCATTTCTTAGCCTCCAGCTTTTTTAGAGACCTTTCTATGTATAGGCTTTGCACCCTCTCATCCTCAAATTTCTCCTTTAGAGCTTCTACCGCAAGAGCGTAAGCTTTTTCAGCACCGTAGCGAATAAGCTCTTCTTTTGCCTTCTTTAGTTCAATTTCAATGACTTCTTTTGCCTTTTCCCTTATCCTACCTGCGATTTCTCTTGCCTTTTTCTCTTCCTCTTCCTTTGTAAGCTTTGCAGTCTCCTGAGCGAGTTTCAACTGTTCTTCGTATCGTCTTTGGGCATCTTGAAGGTTTTCCTTAGCTTTTCTCAATTCCTCCGTTGCGTCTCTTAAATCCTTCTCCGATTGTATTAGCCTTTCCGTTAAACCCTGGAAGTATCTGCTGAAAGCTTCAGAAACTGGCTTTTTACCAAAGTAGTAAACTATACCGAGAAAAGCCAAGATGTTTAAGCCTTTCCATATAAGCTCTATGGTATGGTGCCCTTCGCTCATGCTGCTTCCTCCAACACCTTCTTAGTGATAAGCTCTGCCACTTCCTTTATTCTTTCCTCCAACTTTTTCTTCTCTACCTGCAAACTCTTTCTTATTTCCTCTACCGCTTTGGCTATTTCTTCTTGAGTCTCAAGCTCTACTTTTGCAAGCATCTCTACTCTAAGCTTTTCCGCCTCCCTTCTTGCCTGCTGGAGTATTTCGTTGGACTCTCTTCTGCCCCTTTCCAGTATGGAGTTCGCCTCTTCTACATATTTTTGTGCTTCGTTTCTTAGTTTAAGTGCCTGTTCTGTATTCTTTTGAACTATCGCTTCCCTCTCCTCTATTATATTAGAGTAAGGCTTTACTAAAAAGGTTCTTACAAGGGCTACAAAAACGAGAAATAAGATTAATTGAATAAGAAGGGTTATATTAGGGTACATAGCCTGCTGTATGTCCATGGTAGCCTCCTTTAGGTATTATAGCATATCCTCTATTTCTCTAATGAGCTTTACCCTTCGTTCGTGTCTTCCACCCTCAAAATCTGTAGAAAGCCACGCCTCCACCACTGCAAGGGCTAAGTCATCACCCATAATTCTATCACCTAAACACAGCACATTGGCATCGTTGTGCTTCCTGCTCATACGTGCCATGTACTCATTCATACACAGAGCAGCTCTTATACCCCTAAACTTGTTGGCGGTTATACACATGCCTATGCCAGTACCGCATACCAGAATGCCTCTTTGAGCTTCATTCCTCTGAACCGCAAGACACACATCCCTGGCAAAAAGGGGATAATCTGTGGAATCCATTGACTGAGTACCAAAATCAATAACTTTATAACCTTTGGACAGAAGAAACTCTTTTATTTTTTCCTTTAGAGGATAACCCGCATGGTCTGAACCTATGGCTATTGTAAGCATAGAACTATTATAAATATAGAGTGGCGGAGCCGACGGGACTTGAACCCGCGCCCTCCGGCTTGACAGGCCGGCGTTCTGACCGGGCTGAACTACGGCTCCTGCAGAGGGTATATTATATCATCTTTTTAGTAAAAGGGAAGCTATTTTTTCTATCTCCTCAGCTAGCTTAAAGTCTCTATCTGTTATGCCATTGGCTTCGTGTGTTGTGAGCTTTACCTTGAGTTTTTTGTAACCTACTTCAACGTCTGGATGGTGCCACAGAGCTTCCGCAAGGCTTGCAATGGCATTAAACAGGAATACGGTCTCCTTCCAGCCCTTTGTGGCATACTCCCTGACAAGCTGGTTCCCTTCGTAATGCCACTGGGGAAGGTCTTTAAGCCTTTCCTCTATTTCCTCCTTTTTGTAGACCCTTAGTTCTCCCTGGCTTGACATTGGGGACAAACACCGTATATGTGGAGGGAATAGTTGTGAACTCTATAGCCTTCCATGTAGGCAGGTGGGTTCCAGTCTATACAAAACTCTATGTCCCTTATGGCTCCGCATTGAGTGCATATCAGGTGGTGATGGTCGTTGGTGTTGGCATCGTACCTAACAGAACCGCCCCAGTAGGCTACCTTTTTCACAAAGCCCAATTCTTCCAGAGTTTCTACTGTCCTGTAAACGGTAGCAAGAGAAACAAAGGGATATTTCTTCTTTATCTCGTTGTATATATCCTCAACGGTAGGGTGGTCTTCTCTGCTTAACAGAACCTCATAAACTGCCACTCTCTGGGGTGTAATTTTCAACCCCATATGCTTGCAAGCCTCAATAAACTCTTTAAGCTTTTCTTCCTTAAGCATAGGTATATAATATAAACCATATGCTAATGATTTTCAATACAATGTGTGCACTTTTCCTGAGTGTTATCATATCCTTTTCACAAGTTCCTGTATGCAGGCTTATGGTAGCAGATACACCGCAAGAGCACGAAAGAGGGCTTATGAATTATAGGTCTCTTGTAGGATACGACGGAATGGTTTTCCTCTATAAAAATAAGGCTATCAGACATTTTTGGAACAAGAACACTTACCTTGAGCTTGACATTTATTGGATAGACTCTGGCAGAGTTGTGGGCAAATCCTACCTTCCTCCAGTTGACAAGTATGGAGTAGTTACAGTCTCCTCACCAGCACCCGTAGATACGGTAGTGGAGCTTTTAAGAGGAAGAAGATGCCTTTACAACAACATACTGTTATCACCTGAGCTTGAGAGTGGCAAGGGCAAGAATACCGAGTAGAATAGACACTATCCACATCCTTACCACTATTTTAGGTTCTGGCACTCCTGAGAGTTCAAGGTGATGGTGAAAGGGAGCCATCTTAAACAGCCTTTTGCCCTTTGTCAGCTTAAAGTAGGCTACTTGAAGAATCACCGATAGGGTCTCAAAGACAAATATACCACCTGCTATGGGCAGTAAAAGTTCAGACTTGGAAACAAGGGCTATGGCACCTAGTCCTGCACCCAAGGCTAAGGCGCCCACATCACCCATAAAAAGCTGTGCGGGAAAGGCATTAAACCAGAGAAATCCAAGCCCTGCACCTACGATAGCAAAGCACACGATGGCTATATCCCCCGCATAGGGCACATAGGGTATGTTAAGATAATTGGCAATCTTTACATGCCCCACCGCATAAGCTACCGCTCCCAGACTCGCTGCTGTGGTCATAACCGGACCTATAGCAAGTCCATCAAGCCCATCGGTTAAGTTTACTGCGTTGGAAGTGGCTATGATAACCAGCATGGCAAAGGGTATGTATAAAAGACCAAAGTCTATCTGAAGGTTCTTAAAAAGTGGAAAGTACAGTTTGGTGTCCACGCCACCGTATATGTATATGGCAACAGCAGTTACACCAGACACGAAAACCTGCCCCAAGAACTTCTTCTTTGCGGATATGCCCTTTTTGTTTTTGAGCTTTAGGATGTCATCCCAAAAGCCCACAAGGGCAAAGCCCAGTATACAAAAGGTTATTATCCAAAAATATACCAGGTCAAGCCTCATGAGAAGCACAGAGGTAAGCACTACGGAAAGCACTATGATAAGACCGCCCATGGTGGGCGTATATTTTTTTATGAGATGTCCTTCTGGCGTGTATTCTCTAATGTAGCCCCTAAAGAGCCTCTGTATTGCTTTCATCTTTTTCATGAAGATGGGTGTAAGCACGAGGGTTATGGCGAAAGCTATAAAAACCGCAAGGAAAGACCTAAATGTAATGTACTTGAAAACGTTGAATACAAACAAATAATCTCTCAGGTATAGGGCAATATGGTAAATCATATTAGCACCTGTTCCTGCTCAAGAGCCTATCAAGTATTATAGCTACAGCGTTTCTAACAGAAAGATGGTTCCACTCACCTGCACCGTATATAGGCTCAAGAATGTAGTCAAAGGTGTTCATCAAGGAGGGGGGTATGCCATAACCAGTGCCGAAGACGATGAGAAAGTCCTTTTCTCTTTTGTGAATTTCCTCAGAGAGTCCTTTGTAAGATATGGTTTTTGGGTAAGTTCTTGCGTCGGTGCCCACTATTACAGGTCTTTTACCTCTCATGTATTGAATGTCTTCTATGACCTCGTCAAAGGTGTAGCAGAGTTTTACAAGCTTTACCACTTGGTTCCTCGTTGGATTTGTTCTTAGCCCCTCTTCCGATAACCAGTAGTCTATTTGCCTTTTTATTATTAACCTTTGACCGTCTACGGGCTGGACTATGTAGTAGGTGTTTATCTCATATGCTCTGGCTGGCCTTGCAATATCATGAAGGTCCATGGTTGTAAAGGAGGTTATTATGGTCCTACCCTCCTTGTCCATAGCTGGATAGTGAAGTAGAGCTATAAAGACGTTGTGGTTTATCATAAAATCCTTATTATAGCATGTGGATGCTTTACCGAAGGGGCGGTCTTGGGGACACTATTGTTACCTTCCCTCTGCTTGAGCTTTTAAAAAAGTCTGGAAAAAAGGTTTGGGCGGTAGGAAACACAGACTACTACGCCATAGCGAAGGAAGTAGGATGGGCAGACTTTATAAGCTCTGAAATTCCGCAGGAGAACTTTGAAGGAAAAATAATCATATCCTACGAGGGCAACCTAAAGCCTTTTCCAGAGGATAGAAGATGGATTTTGGAATACTATATAAAGAGTTTAAACCTGAGGGGTGAGTTTTCAGAAATCCTTCCCATAGAGCCTATGAGAGAAAATCCTCTTGAAGGCTTTGCGGTTCTTCACCCTTCCAGCGGTTCAAGGAAGAAAAATCCACCCCTTGAGCTTTTCCTGAGGATAGAGCACTTTCTAAGGAAAGAAGGCTTTAAAACGGTATACTTCGTAGGGGAGGCAGACCAGTGGCTAAAGGAGCATGTAAAAAACTACTACGAGAGCCTTTACCCATTAGAGATTGCCAAAAGCCTCAAAGGTGCGAGGCTTTTTGTGGGTCTGGACAGCGGTATTTCCCATCTTGCCAGCTACTGCGGTGTTCCAACCTTTGTCTTTTACGGACCTACAGACCCCATAGTGTGGAAACCCATAGGTAAACGAGTATTTAAGATAAGCCTAAACCTCACATGTAGTCCCTGTTTTCCCCATGTGTGCGAGGATAGGTCTTGTCTGCAGACAGAGGGTCTATATAGAGCCTTCATAAAAGCCTACTCAAATTCCACCTCCCTTATGTGTTCTACAAAGGGACCTCTTACAACTACGACCTCAAAGCCGTAGTTTTCCACAGGGTTTTTACTCAGATATTCTTCAATGCAGGACAAAAGCCTTTTCATCTTCCGCCTGTCTATTCTCTCTACAGGGTCGCCCAGCTCTTTTGCTCTTCCACCTTTGACCTCTACAAAGACCAACCTATTCCCATCGAGGGCTATAATGTCCAACTCCCCTCCTTTGCAACGATAGTTTCTGTGTATTATGTGGTAACCTATGCTCCGAAGATACTCTACCGCAAAGTCTTCAAACTCTGCACCCTTCCTCAAGGCTTTGAAATAGCTCCTCTGGTTTGACCGTTGCTGTTCCCAGCTTACCTACTGCTATGCCAGCACATAGATTTGCAAGCTCACAAGAAGTATCCCAGTCCAAACCACTCAGAACTGAAGCGGTAAGCACCGCAACGACAGTATCGCCAGCGCCAGAAACATCGTAAACCTGTCTTGCTTTTGCGGGGAATACCTTAAATTCCCTATCAAAAAGGGCCATGCCCTTTTGACCAAGGGTTATTACCAGCGTACGGAGTTTTAGTTCCCTCTTTAGCCTCCAGCCGAGGCTCTGTAAGTTTTCCTCCTGTACCATACTCCTTGCTTCCTTCTCGTTGGGGGTCATCAGGCTTGCACCTACATACAGGCTTTTATTTTGAGGTCTTGGGTCAACTGCAAAGAAGGTCTTTTTTTCTCTTATCCTATCCACTATACTTTTGCAAACAACGCCCTTTGCGTAGTCTGAGAGGATAATGCCGTCCACATCCACATCAAGCCTCTGGAGGAGTTTTTCAAGCACCTTTCCTTGCACCACCTGCGTGCTCTCGTTGTCAACTCTCAAAAGCTGTTGAGACATGGCAACTATACGCATCTTCTCCGTTGTGGGTCTTTCTTCATCTTCCACCGTTAGGTCTTCTATGTTGGCTTCTTTAAGCAGGCCCCTAATTATGTGCCTTCCGTAATCTTGTCCTAATACTCCAAGAAGACAGGTCTTTACTCCAAGAGTTGATAGGTTGTTGGCCACGTTGCCAGCACCACCAAGCCTGAATTCTTCCCTTTGGACCTCAAGAACTGGAACGGGTGCCTCTGGCGATATTCTTTCTACCTTGCCAAAGAGGTACCTATCAAGTATTACATCTCCAACCACCAAAATCTTGAGACTTTTAAACCTCTGAAGGATTTCTGAGAGCTTGTCTTTGTCAAGACTCATTTACCACCTTTACTTCTTCACCCTCTTCTATAAAAGCGCTATGGAGTTCCCTTACCGCAAGTTCCCCGTATTTATCCTCTATAAGGCAGGAGATTTTTATCTCCGATGTGGATATGGCCATTATGTTTATGTGGTTTTTGTAGAGTACTTCAAAAACCTTAGCCGCGGTTCCGTAGGAACTTCTCATGCCTATACCTACTACAGAAACCTTGGCAATGTTATCATCCCTTACTACTTCTTGAGCGTCTACCTCCTTAGCTACCCTTCTTACTATTTCCTCAGCCTTTGGTGCATCGTTTTTGTTTACGGTAAAGGACATGTCTGTATAACCCTGATGGGACACATTTTGCACTATCATATCTACCACTATGTGGGCATCTCCCAGAGCTTTGAATATCTTGTAGGCTATACCAGGTCTGTCAGGAACTCTTACCACTGTTATCCTTGACTCGTTCCTCTCAAGGGTTATAGCTCTTACTACGCTCTTTTCCATGACTTCCTCCTCTGGGACTATCCAAGTCCCCTCATTATCGCTAAAGGAGCTCCTAACATGTATTCTTACTCTGTACTTCATAGCAAATTCTATGCTTCTTGCTTGCATAACCTTTGCACCCAGCGAAGCCATTTCTAACATCTCTTCATAGGAGATAATGGGAATTTTTTTTGCGTTAGGCACTATTCTTGGGTCAGCGGTGAAAACGCCCTCTACGTCCGTGTATATTTCACAGTCCGCACCCAGTGCGTAGGCAAGGGCTACCGCAGAGAGGTCAGACCCTCCCCTTCCGAGGGTGGTTATTTCCCAATCTTCCGTAACGCCTTGAAAGCCAGCCACCACTGGCGTATAGCCTTCGTCTAAAAGGTTTTTCAACCTTTGAACTCCTATTTTCTTTATTCTTGCTTTTGTGTGCACTTTATCAGTAATTATGGGTACTTGCCAGCCACATAAGCTAACTGCGGGAACTCCCAACTTCTGCAGTGTAATGGCAAATAGAGCTATAGCTTGCTGTTCGCCCGTAGATATGAGCATATCCAGTTCCCTTTCTGGTGGTATAGGTTCTATCTGCTTTGCAAGATTGATGAGCCTATCTGTCTCGCCAGCCATGGCAGAGGAAACCACCACCACCTTGTAACCCTCTTTTAACTTCTGGATGACTTTTTTTGAGGCATTGTGTATCCTTTCAAGGCTCCCTACAGAAGTCCCACCAAACTTAACCACCAAAAGCTTCATCTTAAGTATTTTACAACACCCCTTGACAAAGAAAAAAATTTTACATATAATAATCCTTAGATGAAAAAGTTAGGGGAAGTTAGAAACTCCCTCCCCCTCCCTCCCCTAATTGTTTTGCCCCACCGCCCGGTGGGGCCTTTCTAATTATGAAGCTTCCACAGCTTATAAAAGCCACATTTTTGGAAAGGCTAAACAGGTTCGTAGGTCTTGTATCGGTCTGCGGACAAGAGTATACCGCCTACATCAGGAATACTGGCAGGCTCAGAGAACTTCTCTTTAAGGGTAACACCGTATATCTTTCAACAAAGACGGGAAAACATCCCTTTGAAATCTTGTTGATAGACTACAGAGGTTTTCTCGTGTGCATAGATTCTCACATGGCACCTAAGCTGTACTTGGAACATGCAAAAACTCAGGCAACTTTTGAGCCAAGGTTTGGAAATAAGAGGTTTGACCTTCTCATGGAAGGAAGACCCGTTGAAGTCAAGTCTGTAAACTTGGTAAAAGGCTACAGAGCTCTATTCCCTGACGCACCCACTAAGAGAGGGAAGGAGCATATTGAGAAGCTTATTCAGCTCTCAAGGGAAGGTTATAAGCCCCTTATAGTTTTTGTGGTTCAGAGAGAAGATGCAAGGGTTTTCTCGCCCAACTGGGAAGTGGACCCAGCTTTTTCAAGAGCACTTATGAAATACGTAGAGCTTGGCTTGGAAGTAATGGCTTTTAGATGTTTGGTTAGTCTTGAAGAAATTAAAATTAAGGATGAGATACCCGTGGAGGTAGAGCCATGAAGGTAAAGCTTACAAAAAGAGATGCCCTTATAGTGGTAGATATGCAAAGAGACTTTATGCCACAAGGTGTCCTTCCCGTGCCAGATGGGGACAAGATAGTGCCAAGGCTTAATGAGTACATAAAGCTATTTTTTGAAATAGGTCTTCCCATATTCTTTACAAGGGACTGGCATCCAAAAGACCATATCTCTTTCAAGGAACAGGGGGGCTTGTGGCCACCTCACTGCGTTCAGGACACAGAAGGGGCAGAGTTTCATCCAGAGCTTTTCATTCCACAGGACAACAGGTTTATAATCTCGAAGGGTACCAGCAGAGACTTTGATGCCTACTCAGGCTTTCAGGGAACAATCCTTGACAGTCTTTTAAGGGAAAGAGGAATAAAAAGGTTGTTTGTTGGGGGTGTGGCTACAGATTACTGCGTGAAGAATACAGTACTCGGTGGCATAAACCTTGGCTACCAAGTTTTCCTGCTTATGGACGGGATAAAGGGTGTGGACGTAAAACCTGGAGACTCGGAGAAGGCTATAGAGGAGATGTTAGAAAACGGTGCGGTGAGCATAAGCATACAAGACATTACATAACTGCGTAAATGCCCCTTAAGTTCCTGCCTTCCTCATCCCAGTCAAGTCCGTAGCCCACCAAAAAAAGGTTTGGGACTTGAAAACCCACAAAGTCAGCTTCAAAGGCTACCTTTCTTCTTTCTTTTTTGTCCAAAAGAACGCAAGTTTTTACATCTTTTGCACCCTTTAGATTGAGAAGCCTGTAAACTTCCATGAGCGTATGCCCCGTGTCTAAGATATCGTCCACCAGCAAAACCCTAAGACCATCTATGTCCCTGTCTAAGTCTTTTACAACCTTTACGTGACCTTGACTTTCCTGAGAAGAACCATAGCTGGACACCCACATAAAATCTACCTGGACTGGCAGGGTAAAGTTTCTTATAAGGTCTGCGGTAAAAACAAAGGCACCTTTTAGTAGGCTAACCACAAGAAAGGGCTCGGAGAAACACTCCTGCACCTCTTGGGCAAGCTCTTTAACTCTCTTGGCTATTTCTTCTTCCGGGATGAGTAGCTTCAGCGGTCTTCCCTTTATCTGCATCCATTACCTCCAAGTCTAAAGCCATCTGAAAGGCGTTCTCACCATCAGAGTAGTACTTAGCTCTCTCTGAGATTATTTTAAAACCCAAAGACTGATACAGTCTTATGGCTCTGATGTTGGACCTTCTTACATCCAGCAAAAACCTCTCCGCTTTTCCTCTGAAGTATTCTATAAGGAATCTCATAAGCTTTTTTCCGTAGCCCTTTCCCCAGTAATCCTTTTTTAAAGCTATGGACATAAGGGTAACATCATAAAAAATCTTCCATACGATGGCGTATCCTATCACTTCCCCTTCCTTTTCTAATACAAATTTGTAAGAATAGTCCAGCTCAAACTCCCTTTCAAAGGCTTTTCTGTTCCAAGCATCGGAGCCAAAGCACTCCTGGCTTATCTCAAGGACCTTAGGAAGGTCTTCCTCCTTCATAGGTCTTATTCTTTCTTCAGAAGACTCCATATGAGAAATGCTACCGGTTCTGGGACTATGATGGTTTTTTTATTGTTAGTTTTCATAATTATGTCATGGAGGTCACTCCTAACTAAGGCATCACCCGTGAGGTCAAAAAGTACGTCTATCATGTCCTCAAGGGAGAGGAGCATATCCCTGGCATCCCTGAAATAGGCTATGCCCCTTTCCTTTGCAAGTTTTACGCTGGGAAGGTCTTCCCTTGGCTCTGCCACCGCAACGACCCTTACCGCCTCTGAGCTTACCATCAAAAGGGCTGAAAGAAACTCACTCCCAACCCTACCAAGTCCAGCTATGGCGACATTTAATTTTCTCATATTTGACCTCCGCATTAGAATTATAATGCATCTAAGCTTGTAAAAATTCAAAAGTTCCGATGCTTACAGTCATTTATTCAACCGTAAAAACAGATTTTGCAGATAAAGGGACTATAGACTCTTATATGAACCGCCTGAAGAAATTTTTCTATCTCTATCCCTTTCTATGATTTGCTTCAAGTGCTGACCGTAAACCTCTCCGTCAGATGAGCTTTTGACTGGAAACTTAATCCACTCTTGCAAAATTGAGAGGGACTAATCAAAAACCTCAAGAAAAATCTCTCTTAATCTTTTCATGCTACCCTTTATTTTTTCCTCTAATTCCTCCGCACTTATTCCCAAGGAGTTTGCCACTTTGTTTATCTCCTGAAGGCTTAGCACAGAGCCAGCGGATTCTTTGGAAAGTCTTAGTCTCGTTTCCACGAGCCTAAGAAAAAGGTAGTTATCGTAAACTTCCCGTAGCAGGGGGTGCGTTTGCATGAGTTTTTCGCAAGCCCTTGTCATAGAAGGCTCTCTTAACCTTTCCAAGAGCGTATAATACTGAATGATAAACTCCGCATCTATGAGACCACCAGCGGAAAACTTAATATCTAAAAATCCTTTTCTTTTCCTTGCGTTGCTCTCAAGGGCAAACCTCATGTCTCTTATTTCCCTTCTTTCTATCTCACCAAGAGGTTTTTCAAAGAGAAAGCTCCTGAGCAAGTGTTCAAACTCTTCCTGCAACTCAGTTTTTCCTATAATGTATCTACATCTTGTCCATGCAAGTCTCTCCCATGTTCTTGCATGGTTTTGGAAATACTCTCTGTAAAAGTCAATGGATGGTGCTATTTCTCCTACGCTTCCCATGGGTCTTAGTCTGAAATCTACTTTGTAAAGGTATCCCTCTGAGGTGTGTTTTGTTAGGAAGACTATTAGTTCCTGTGCCTTCTTCGTCTTCTCCTGACCAGTTTCTTCGGAGACAAAAACAAGGTCCAAGTCAGAACCTACGGTAAGCTCCTTACTTCCGTATTTCCCAAGAGCCACGAGTATCATACTGTCAACGCCGAGGTCTTTCCAAAGCTTCTTTAGCAAAAAGTCCGAAAGGTCCGAAAGACTTTGGAAAAAATCAAAAAGCTTCTTGTATCTATCATCTTTCTTTAGGAGATAAACGAGTGCTATCCTGATTTCCCAGACTTTTTTAAACCTCCGATAAAGGTCCTCTTGGCTTAAATTTAGCGTCTCCTTGTATTTTTCAAATTCTTCTTCAAACTCCTCTAAGGTGGGGAAATCTTGGTAAAGAGTGAGCACATCTTCCACCAAATCTGGGTATCTGCTTATGAGAGTGGAGAGATAAGAAGAGAGGGAGAATATCCTGCATAGGTTTTTGTTTACATCCTCCTTTGCAGGGCTGAGGACTACTTTTCTGCCTGTGGGATTGGAAAAGAATTTGTCAAAGTTGGAAAGTGTCTCGTCAGGGTCTGTGGTTTGAGTCATAGTTTCTATTATCTTGGGTAATAGCCTTATGAAAGCTTGCTTTTCCTGAGTGGAGAGTTTTATCCCTTCTCTCCCAGTTATGTAGCTGGAAAGTATGTTGTAAGCTCTAACGGGGCTTTTAAAGCCTAAACTTTTCAGCATCTCTACCGCTTCTTCCGCATCCTGGTTTAGAAAAACCCTTTGAAGTGGATGAAGGTCTTCTTCCTGTGATGGCATTATGCTGGAAAAGATACCGCTTACACCTTGCGTGTAATTCTTGTAAGATTCAACAAAAGTTTTTTCATCCATGTTTATAACTTTTGCAAGCCTTTTTATATCAGAATGTGAGAAGCTCTGGGTTTGCATACATGCGTAAGTTTGAATCTTGTGTTCAAGTTTACGCAAAAACTCGTAAGCTCTTTCTAAAAACAGGGCTTCCTCGTTGGAAAAAACACCCTTCTGATTTAGCTTCCATATGGCTCTAAAAGTGTTGCTCTCTCTAAGGAAAGGAAACTTCCCACCAAGGATAAGCACTAAAGCCTGCACGGTAAATTCTACTTCCCTTATGCCACCTTCCCCCGTTTTTACGTTTTGCTTGTTAAGAAGTCTTTTCTTTGCCTCGCTGGCTATCTGAGCCTTTATGAGCCTTATTTCATCCAAAACCCTGTAGTCTATTGATTTTCTAAAAACGAAGGGCTCTTTTACCTCTTTGTCGAAAGCCCTATAAAGTTCCTCATCCCCTGCACAGTACCTGGCTCTTAGCAAGGCAAACCTTTCCCATGTTCTTCCGTAGGATTCATAGTACAGCTCAGCGCTTCTCAAGGACATGCTTATTGGTCCGGACTTTCCAAAGGGTCTAAGGTCCAGGTCAACCTCATAGGGCTTACCTTCGGAGGTTACTTGGGTCATCAACCTAAAAACCTTCTGAAACAAGCCTGAGAAAAACTCGTTTAGGGTCAGCCTACCAGCATAACCTTTGTCGCTGGAATGGATAAACATAATATCTATGTCTGAGTAGTAATTAAGCTCGTAACTTCCCAGTTTACCAAGAGCTATGATACAGCCTGTGGCAGGCTTTCCTTCTTCATCCGTAGGTTTACCGTATTTATCCACAAACTCCGCCAGAGCTCTATCGTAGCAAACCTGGAGCATGGCATCTGGCAATTGTGAATATTCGTGCAAAAGGTCCTGAAGCTTTGCGGTGCCCAAAATCTCTTTAGAAACTATCCGCATAAGCTCTCTATGCCTGTAGTAGGCAAGCCTTTTCGAAAATTCTTCATCGGATATACTGTCTGGCAAAAGGTCTCTAAGCTCCTTTAGATAGGTTTCTCTGTCTTTAAAAACATACCAAAGGCCAGGTATAGTCCTTTGAAAGTCTTCAGGGTGGTTTATCAAAAACTTTCTTATACACTCAGACTGGTCAAGAAGTTCAAGCAGAAGCACAAATCTACGTTCATTTAGATAGTCTATTAAACTTTGGGGATCTGGATGTTTTTTCAAAAGCTCTTCAAGGCTCTCCCTTGCCTTTTGCAGATTAAAAACTTTCTCTTCCGCCTTTTTCCACCAATCTACTGGGAAAGTGGCTATCATGTTTATATTCTAATATTGCACGGCGTATTTCACATCCTATAATTTCATTTTTATGATATACTCGGAAACTGTAAAGTATGCCTTGCTTGCCCTCGCATACCTTGCTACTAACAGAGACAGGCTTGTAAAGGTAGAGGAAGTAGCGGAGGCACAGAAAATTCCAAAACCTTTTCTCTCAAAGATATTCCATAAATTGGCAAAGGAGAAGGTTTTAAAATCTTACAAGGGTCCTACGGGTGGTTTTATCTTGGTTGTTTCACCGAAAGACATAACCATAATGGATGTTATCCGGTACTTAGACGAGGATTACAAACTTGATTACTGTGCCTTAAGAGCTGGCAAGTGTGAAGAGTGGAACGCCGTACACTGCCCTCTACACGGCAAATGGTCTGCACTAAAAGAAAAGATTCTTGAATACCTGACCAACACAACGGTAGCTGAAATCGCCGGCACAGAAGTCAAGCAGGAATACAAAGTGCCATTATAGGGAAGCGAGCTTCTTAGGCCCCTTACCCCTGAACATGAGAAGCCCCACAGCTTATCCTGTCTATTTTAATACTTGACAAAAGTTAACTAAAGTATATTATAAAAAGCAATGTAAAATTAGGAGGTGAACATGTTCAGTGAAAACCTGTTCTCCGCTAGGTCTCTGGAATACCTAAACAGGGCAAAGGAATTGGCAAGAAAGAAGGGCGATAGCAAGGTGGATACAGACCATCTCTTGATGGTTTTTTTACAGGACGAAAAGTCGGCTTTAGCTAAGTATTTGGAGAAGAAGGGTATAGAGGCAAAGTCTCTTTATAGAAGAATCTCTGAGTATATTGAAAAACTTTCTTCTCAGATAGACAGGGCGGTGGAGCAAGAAGCCAAACACCTCATAGACCTAAGAAGCAGGATAATGCAAGTAAAGTCAGACATAGGGCAGGTCCAGATAGAACTGGAAAAGATAAAAAAGGCAAAAGAGAGAATACGACAAGAATTGGAGAAAGCGAGGCGTTATGGAGACTACTGGGGTTATCAGGAGCTTCAGGTGGAGCTTAGGAGGCTTGAGAGGATGGAAGAGCAATACAGAAGCCAGTTGGAGGGAGTGGAAAGGAGCCTTTCCACGGTTTTCAAGCAAGAGGATGTTAAAGCCTTTCTTGAAAACAAGCTCAGCATAGATGGGCTGATAAAAAGGGCTCTTGAATCTTCAAGTTTGATACAGCAGGTTAGAGAACTCGGTATATCCACGGACAGGATATTGGATGCGGTAGGAAAGATAGTCTTTGGTAAAGAGCCAGCCTTTGATTATTCTGAAAACTTGGTCAAAGTCCTTGAAAAGGCTCAGGACAAGGCTGTTGCCGAGGGACTTTCGCAGGTAGAGCCATACCACGTAGTGGCAAGCCTTTTAGAGGCAAAGGATACTATAGCGGGTAAAATTTTGGAAGAAGTATCAGGAGGTGAAAAAATGAAGGATGTAGCACAGGAACTAAGGGAAGAGGAAAAGTCCCCCTTAGAGAGGTTTGGGACGGACCTAACTCAGATGGCAAGGGAGGGCAAGCTTGACCCAGTTATAGGAAGGGAAAAAGAGATAAACCAGCTTATTGAGGTGCTACTAAGAAGGACCAAAAACAACCCAGTGCTTGTGGGCGACCCAGGGGTAGGAAAGACGGCTATTGTGGAAGGTCTTGCTCAGAGGATAGTAAACAAGGAGGTTCCTGCGGAGCTTCAAGACAAAAGCGTCATAGCCTTAGACATGGGTTCTATCATAGCGGGTTCTAAATACAGGGGAGAGTTTGAAGAGAGGTTTAAAAGCCTGCTGGAAGAAGTAAAACAAAAGGGCAATGTGATACTTTTCATAGATGAAATACACACCGTCGTAGGCGCAGGAAAGGCAGAGGGTGCAATAGATGCAGGCAATATGCTAAAGCCTCCACTGGCAAGGGGTGAGATAAGGATAATAGGTGCTACCACCGTGGACGAGTACAGAAAATACATAGAAAAGGACCCAGCCCTTGAGAGAAGGTTCCAACCCATATACGTGGAAGAACCCACAGAAGAAGAAACCCTTGAAATTCTTAAAGGTCTGAGGCCAAAATTGGAAAAGCACCACAAAGTAAGGATAGGCGACGATGCCCTTGAGGCTGCCGTAAAGCTAACAAAGAGGTATGTGACTTTTAGAAAGCTCCCAGACAAAGCCATAGATGCTTTAGACCAAGCATCCGCACGCAAAAAGCTGTCCGTAGTTTCCTTGCCACCAGAAGTCCAAGAGATAGACCGTAAACTCAAAGCCCTTGAAGAAGAAATACAGAAGGCCTACCTTGAAGGCAACTACGAAAAGGAAGCACAGCTTAAGATAAAGAGGGTTCAATTGGAAAAAGAAAAGCAGACAATGCTTTCCAAGTCTGGCAGTGTAGAAGCAAAGATTGCGGAGATTAAAAGGAGAATAGAAGACCTTGACCAAGAGATACTCAGAGCCTCCGAGGTCGGGGACTACGAAAAGGAGGCAAACCTTAAAATAGAAAGAGTAAAGCTTGAAAAGGAGCTAAAGGAATTAGAGTCCAAAAGGGCGCAGGAGCTCCTCGTTGGATGGGATGATGTAGCACAGGTAGTCTCAGAGTGGACGGGCATACCGGTAGCAAAGCTAAGAGAAGAGGAGATGGAAAGACTTCTAAAGCTCGAGGAAGAGCTTCACAAGAGGGTAATAGACCAGGAACATGCAGTGGTAGCAGTCTCCGAAGCCATAAGAAGGGCGAGGGCAGGTCTGAAAGACCCCAAAAGACCCATAGCAAGCTTCCTCTTCTTGGGTCCCACGGGCGTAGGCAAAACGGAGCTTTCAAAGGCTCTTGCGGAGCTTCTTTTTGGTGACGAAGATGCCCTTATAAGGCTGGACATGTCCGAGTTCAAGGAAGAGCACAGCGTAGCCAAACTCATAGGTGCACCGCCTGGATACGTAGGCTATGAAGAAGGGGGCAAACTAACAGAAGCAGTTCGCAGAAAGCCTTACTCTGTTATACTCCTTGATGAGGTAGAGAAGGCTCATCCAAGAGTCTTTGACCTCTTCCTGCAGGTGCTAGACGACGGAAGGCTAACAGACTCCCACGGAAGGACCATAGACTTTAGGAATACGGTTATTATCATGACATCCAACATAGGCTCTCAGTATCTTCTGAACATATCCCTTGATAGTGATGAAGAAAAAGTACAGAAAGAATTTGAAAGGGCAAAGGAAAAAGTTTTGGAGGAGCTTCGCTACTACTTCAGACCTGAGTTCTTAAACAGGGTAGATGAGATAATAGTCTTCAAGCCTCTTACCATGAAAGAACTCTTCCAAATTATAGACCTTCTTGTAGCTAACATAAACAGGAGACTTACTGAAAGGAACATAAGCATAGAGCTTTCGACTCCTGCAAAGGAGTATCTGGTAAGGCTGGGGTATGACCCCGCCTACGGTGCAAGACCACTCAAAAGAACCCTCCAGAAACATTTAGAGACGCCCATGGCAAACTTAATAATAAAGGGTGAAATAAGAGACGGACAAAAGGTCCTCGTTGACCTCGTGGATGGAAAGCTAAGCTTTCAACCCATGAGCCTCTGAACCTCTTCCACGCCCTCCAAACTTTGGAGGGCTTCCCTTATCCTTTGAAAGCTCTTGTAGTCTTCCACCTGAAGGGTAAAGTCCATCAGAGCTTGTCCTGAAGGAAGGCTCTTTGTCCTCGCCTCTGTTATGTTAGAGTCTAACTTTGCTATGGTTGAAGTCACTTCTGCTAAAATTCCCATCCTGTCCTTTACCAAAAGCCTAAGCCTTACTGGATGAAGCCCCTGTGCTTTGTTCCAAAGAACTTTTATAACCTTTTCTGGGGATACCTTTAAAAGGTGTGAAAGATTAGGACAGTCCTTTGAGTGTATAATGAGCCCCTTTCCTCTTGAGATGATACCGTAAACTTCCTCACCCGGCAAAGGATTGCAACATTGTGCAAGGCTGTGAAGCACGTTGCCGAGCCCATCAATATGAAGAACATCCTCTACCTTTTCCTGGGATTTTTCCTTATGGGTTTTTCTAAAGAGGGAAAAGACCTTTTCCTTTGAAAGCTTCCCACTGCCTAAAAGGAGAAAAATCTCCTCATCGGATTTTATACCAGTTTCTTCTGAGAGTTTCTTTATAAGTGCCAACCTTTCTATACCCAGCTTTTGCGAATAAAGTTCAAGCCTTTCCCTTCCTATTTGCAGGTGTCTTTCCCTCTCAAGTTCCTTTATGACTGCCTTTATCTTGCTCTTTGCCTTTGATGTGACCACAAAGTTAAGCCATTCAGGGTTTGGCTTTTTGTTGGGACTTGTAATAATCTCCACCATATCACCGTTTTGAAGTTTGTAATTAAGGGGTACTATCCTGCCGTTTACCTTTGCACCCGTACAGTGGTTTCCAACCTCCGTGTGTATATGGTAAGCAAAATCCACGGGCGTTGCACCCTTTGGAAGCACTATGAGGTCACCCTTTGGAGTAAAGACGAAAACCTCCTCTGAGAACAGTTCAAGCTTAAGATTTTCCAGCAGTTCTTCGGCGTTCTTACTTCCCTGTACGCTTTCCACAAGCCCCTTTAGCCATGAGTATACTCCACTCTCTGCAGCCCTCTTTCCTTCCTTGTATGCCCAATGGGCTGCTATACCCTTCTCAGCCCTTTCGTGCATTTCCCAGGTTCTTATTTGAACCTCTACCATCTTACCCTTTGGACCTATTACAGCGGTATGCAGAGACTGGTAAAGGTTAGGTTTTGGTAGGGATATATAGTCATCAAACTTTCCAGGCACAGGCGTAAAAATACTATGGACTAAACCGAGAACCAAGTAACATTCCTGCACAGTGTTTACAATTAACCTCACACCCAGAACATCGTGCACATCTTCCAATCTTATGCCTTTACGTAGGGTCTTTTGCCATATACCAAACAGATGTTTAGGTCTGTAGGTGACATAGGCTTGTATGTTTGACCTCTTTAGCTCCTCTTTAAGTTTGGGGATAAAAACTCTCTTAAGGTAATCCTCTAACTCCTTCCTGCTTCTACCTACAAAACTCTTTACTTCCTCGTATTCTTTTGGATACAGGTGCATAAAGCAAAGGTCTTCAAGTTCTGTCTTTACCTTCCACAGTCCCAATCTGTTAGCTATAGGCACATAGATTTCTAAAGTTTCCCTTGCTATTCTTATCTGCTTTTCCCTACCAAAGCACTGTAGAGTTTTCATGTTGTGAAGCCTGTCCGCAAGCTTTACGAAGATAACCCTAAGGTCTCTAGAAAAGGCAAGGACCAACTTTCTATAGTTTTCCGCCTTATGGGTCTGAAGGTCCTTGAAATGAATTTTACCCAGTTTAGTAACCCCTTCCACTATATCCGCAATTTCTTTACCGAAGCTTTTCTTGATTTCATCGTACGTGGTATCTGTGTCTTCTAACACATCGTGCAAAAGTCCAGCTACAACAGTAGCCTTATCTAGCTGGAGCTCCGCAAGGATAATAGCAACTTCAATGGGATGGACTACATAAGGCTCGCCAGATTTCCTATACTGGCCTGAATGCTTTTCTTCTATAAACTCAAGGGCTTTTCTTACAAGTTCATCCTCCGCTCCCAAAAGTCTGAATAGTCTCTCTTCTAACTTTTTACCTGCGAGAGTTTCCATAGTTTATAATATTAAGGATGTTAAACAAATTAGCAAATCTTCTTGGTTTTGTCTCAAACAATATTGGGATAGACCTCGGAACAGCGAACACCGTTGTCTATTCGCAGGGAAAAGGGATAGTGCTTTATGAGCCCTCTATAGTGGCAATAGACATAAAAAGTGGGAGAGTGCTGGCTGTGGGAAGGGAAGCCAAGGAAATGCTCGGAAAAACCCCAGAAAACATACAGACGGTTAGACCTCTTAGAGATGGTGTTATAACGGACTTTGAAGCCACGAAGGTTATGCTGTCATACTTTATAAACAAGGCGATAGGCGGAAGTATCTTCAAGGCAAA
This sequence comes from Aquificaceae bacterium, assembly GCA_025057455.1. Classification (GTDB taxonomy): domain Bacteria; phylum Aquificota; class Aquificia; order Aquificales; family Aquificaceae; genus Pampinifervens. The sequence goes on along the minus strand of JANWWY010000006.1, from coordinate 8,375 downwards.
GCCCAGGGTGGTTATAGGTGTACCCTCTGGCGTTACGCAGGTGGAAAAGAGAGCGGTCATAGATGCAGCAAGAAGTGCTGGTGCCAGAGAGGTTTATCTAATTGCGGAGCCCATGGCTGCAGCCATAGGTGCAGGCCTTCCCATAGAGGAACCAGTGGGCAACATGATAGTGGACATAGGCGGTGGAACTACGGAAATAGCGGTTATATCTCTTGCCGGTATAGTGGTTTCCAATTCTATAAGGGTAGCAGGGGATGAAATGACGGAAGCCATAATTCAGCATGTGAAGAAAAAACATCACCTCCTGATAGGAGAACAAACAGCAGAGAAGGCAAAAATAGAGTTGGGTAGTGCCATATATGAGGAAGAGGAAAGGTTTATAGAGGTACGTGGCAGGGACATAACGGGACTGCCAAAGGTAATCAAGATAAGTAACAGAGATGTGACAGAAGCTTTAGAGGATGTAGTAGCCTCCGTGATTAACGCCATAAGGTCCACCTTAGAAAGAACGCCACCGGAGCTTGCTTCGGACATAGCGGACAGGGGCATAACCCTCGCCGGTGGTGGATCCTTGCTTAGAAACCTCCACATAAGAATAGAGAGGGAAACAGGTATAAAAACTCACTACTGTGAAGACCCAATAACCGCAGTTGCCAAAGGTGTAGGTAAGGTGCTTGATAACATAGACCTTATAAGAAAAGTTGCCATGGCATGAAAAGACATGCTTTAGCAGTCCTTGCTCTGTTTATCAGTCTAATATTGTACTTTATAAATCTCTCAGCACTTCCCTTTTTTGAAAGTGTATACAGTCTCACTAAACAGGTTATACAACCTCTTTTTGAGTTAAAAGGGGTCTTGGTAGATAGGACGAGACATTTTTTTGAAGTTTACGTATTTCTCAAAGATGTAAGCTTAGAGAATCAAAGACTAAAGCGCCAGCTTCAAGCTTGTGCTCTTTACAAAAGTCAGCTTCATGCTTGCGAAAGCAACCTTACTGCTCTCAGCAACACAATAAACCTTAGCCAGAACATAAAGAGCTACCCTATTCTATATGCCCACGTTATAGCCTATGACCCGTCGGGTAACGAGACCTTTATACTAATAGACAGAGGTCAGGATGCTGGAATTGAAGAAGGTATGGTGGTTTTCCACGGTAGCCATTTGGTAGGTATAGTGGACAAGGTGTACGGTGGGTCTTCTCGTGTAAGAACAGTATTTTCTGGGGATTTTTCCATAAGTGCTGTTTCTGGGGAGAAGGCATACATATACAGGGGCGGTTATCCGTATGGTTCTCTTCTCCATGTAAACTTGGAGGACCCCATCAGGGAAGGAGATTCCGTATTCCTTAGGGTACCAGGCAAGTATTTTCCACAGCTGGTCATAGGCACAGTTCACAGTGTATCGCAAGAGGGCGGAAGCTTTTTCAAAAGTGTGAAGGTCAAACCCTTCTCAGATATAAGGAAACTGTATTTCTGCATAGTTATCAAGGAAAAGCTATGAGGTTTTACCTTTTTTCCTTTCTAATTGCTTACTTTCAGAGTTCTGTGCTATTAGCAGTTTTTCAAAATGCTCTTCTAGTGCCTAATCTTTTATTGGTTTACCTGTTTCTAAATCTTTTAAACGAAGAAGATTATGGGTTAAAGAAAGCTCTACCATCTGGTTTTTTCTTGGACCTTTTTCAAGATTCCTTTGGTCTTCACCTTTCTGGATATGTTTTTTTCACCATAGGATTGAATTTTGTGAAGCAAAGATACCATTTTCCCAGTAGATTGTCCGTTGTTTTAGTATACATCTTTCTTTCCATTCTTGAGAGGCTTTGGACGGTTGTAATTTTTAGGTCAAGGTATTACTTGGAGTTTAACCTCTGGCTTGCCCTGCTTGGATTTTTTATTGAATGGATTACTCTTGCTGTATTTCTAAGGCGGTATAGTAAGGTGGTATGAACAGAAGGAGGTTTCTTTTTCTGATTTTTTTAGGTTTTATTGCCTACTTTGTGGTTATAGCAAGACTCTTCTATCTTCAGATAGTAAGGGGAAAGCACTACAAGGAGCTTGCCCAAAGAAACTACGTAAGAAGGAGAGTTATATATCCTCAAAGGGGGGACATACTGGACAGGAATGGGGAGAGGTTGGCTTATGATGTCCCGAGGTATATGCTACTCCTTGACCACCAAAAGCTACAGTACAGTGCAGACCTGAAGGATGTGATTGAAAACCTAAAAGACCTATTTGGTGTCGAGCTTGATTATGAAAGCATAAGGAAGAGAAAAGCAATAGAACCCATAATACTCACCGAGCTTAAAAGCCAGGAGGACATAGACAAGTTTTACAATCACAGTTATAAACTTCCTGGTGTTTTTATAAACATCTTGCCCACAAGGTACTACCCCTACGGTGATATGTGTGCGCATACGGTTGGGTATGTGAGCTATCCAGATGAGTCCCTATTAAAAAAGTATGGAAGCAGGATAGGACCACAGAGTTTGGTGGGTATGTTTGCCATAGAGAGGGCTTTTGATGATGACCTTTTGGGTAGGATAGGGACGGAAGAGGTTATGGTAAATGCAGTCGGTCGCATAACGGGCAAATTGGGTTATACAGAGCCAGAAAAGGGAAAAACTATAGTAACCACTATAGACGTGAGGGTGCAGAAGATAGCCTATGAGGTTTTCAGGGAATCTGGGCACAAGGCCGGGGGCGTGCTTATACTGGATGCAAGAACTGGTGAAGTGCTCTGTCTGCTAAGCTATCCTACCTTTGACCCCAATAACATATCCCAGCTTTGGCAACAGTATAACGAGGACAAGCTTAGACCCCTTTTTAATAGGGTGACTCATGCCAAGTACCCACCAGCCTCCGTTATTAAGCCCGCTCTTGGTATGGCTTTGCTTGAAAAGGGAGTTTCTTCAAGGGAAAGTGTGTTGTGCAGGGGGAGTTTTGAGCTTGGAAACAGGGAGTTTTTCTGCTGGCACAGGTCGGGTCATGGATGGGTAAACCTTCACGAAGCCATAAAAGATTCCTGCGATGTTTACTTTTATCAGAATGGTTATTACAAGCTTGGTCCAAGAGAAATGGAAAGATTTTTAAGACAGTTTTCTTACGGTGAGAAAATTCCCTTTGACCTACCTCTCTCATCTGGTTTTATACCCACACCCGAGTGGAAGAGAAACAGATTAAGGGAACCGTGGTATGGGGGCGACACGGTAAACATGTCCATAGGTCAGGGCTTTATGAAATCTACCCTTTTTGAACAAACCCTTATGATGATGGCCATAGCCAACAACGGCGTCATATACAGACCTCTGCTGATAAAAGAAAAAAGGGACGCCCAGGGCAACGTAATCTGGAGAGCGACCAAGAGCGTATACAAGCTTGTAAGAGCTAAGCCAGAGCACTTTGCCATGGTGAGAGAAGCTCTAAGGGATGTGGTGAGGGCTGGCACCGCTACCACTGCAAACTCTAAAATCGTAGAGATAGCCGGAAAAACTGGAACCGCTCAAGTATCAGCTATCAGTGCAAGAAGAAAGCACCTTCCCTATCATCTAAGGGACCATGCTTGGTTTGTAGGGTTTGCACCCTACAGAGACCCCATTTTTGTCATAGGCGTGTTGGTGGAGCATGGAGGCTCTGGAGGCTCCGCTGCAGCACCCATAGCAAGGAAAATATTGGAAAGAATATACATGGAAGGCATCCACAAGGAACTTTGATAGAATGTTTAGTCTAATGAAAAAGGTTCTTGTCTGGGGTCTTGGTGTAAGTGGTAAGGCTGCGGTCCAGCTTTTAAAGGCGAAGGGCTTTGAGGTCTATGCAGGGGACGATGCAGAGGGCGATAGGTTTGAAGAATACATAAACCTCGTGGATATGGTTGTCCTATCACCTGGCATACCTCCCCATCATTCTCTGTGGAAAGAAGCGGAAAGGAGAGGACTGGAAGTTATAGGGGAGTTAGAGCTCGCTTGGAGGTTTTTCAGCGGTAAAGCCATTGCCATAACTGGTACCGATGGAAAATCAACAACCACAAGACTAACATACCTCATGCTAAGAGAGTTTTATGCTAATGTGGAAGAAGGTGCCAATGCTGGTATCCCACTCTCTCAAATAGTGTTGAGGAATCCTTCTTGTCTTGCGGTGCTTGAAGTCTCCTCCTTTCAAGGGAAGACGCTAAAGACCTTCAAACCTCATATAGGAGCTTTTCTTAACATTTCTGAGGACCATCTTGACTGGCACGGGAGTATGGATGATTACCTCTGGAGTAAGAGGAACATCTTCTCAAGGCAGGGGGAAGAAGACTTTCTGCTACTGAACGCCTCGGATGAAAGGGTAAGTAAGACGGAGAGCAAGGCTAAAAAGTTCTACCTTCTTGAGGAAGGAAAGCATGGCTATATAAACAACGGCAGGGCTTACTTTCTCGGTGAAGAGCTTTTTGAAGTAGAAAAGCTAAAGATAAGGGGAAGGCACAACTGGCAGAATGCTCTTTTTGCCAGTGCAATAGCGAGACTTATGCAAGTACCCTTAGAAATCATAAGGGATGTCCTCTACAGTTTTGCAGGACTTCCTCACAGAATGGAATACTTGGGCATTTTCAACGGCGTGCAGGTTTACAACGACTCAAAGTCCACCACGGTAAATGCCTTAAAATCAGCCCTTGAAAGCTTTGAGGACGGGAAAGTAGTGCTAATCGCAGGTGGAAGGGATAAAGGTGGGGACTTTGAGAGCATAAGGGAACTTGTAAAGAGAAAGACAAAGTCTTGCGTGCTCATAGGTGAGGCAAAGGAAAAAATAGCCAAGGCATGGCAAGGGTGTCAAGTCTACCTTGCAAGAGACTTAGAGGATGCAGTCAGCATGGCTTTTGACAGGGCAGTGCCCGGCGATGTGCTTCTCTTCTCTCCAGCCTGTGCCTCCTTTGATATGTTTAAAGATTACAAGGACAGAGGGAATAGGTTTAAGGATTATGTAAATAGCCTTACAAAACCTTAATCAGGTTTTTGAGAGGAGGTTACGGTAATTTTGAGTTTTGTGTTTTATAAGCAGGTAATCTCCAAGTAATAATAAATACCGATTGCTATACTTGGCATGTATATCATCCCCAGTGTGAGTTCAAAAATCTTGCTCTTGCGCTTACGATAAGTGCATATGCGGGTAAACGAAAGTCTTAAAATTTTCAGTCCAAGAGCTCTTCCTTATACCCTTTCCGCTATCGCTTTTGCGAAGTCCATTGTAGATAGTTCCTTTGCCTGCTGTCCCATTCTTCTAAAACCGCCAGCTATGTCCGGAGTTCCAAGCCTTTCACCTATTGCCCTTCTTACCGCCTGATAGATGAGCTCAGCAGCATCCTTCCAACCCATGTATTCCAACATCATGGCACCAGAAAGAGTGAGAGAAAGAGGATTGGCTATCCCCTTACCTGCTATGTCGTAGGCTGTTCCGTGCGTGGATTCAAAGAGGGCATATCCATCTCCTATGTTACCGCTTGGCACAAAGCCAGGACCACCCACCAAGGCTGAGGCAAGGTCTGAAATGTAGTCCCCGTTAAGGTTTTGAGTAACTATCACATCATAAGCCTCTGGCTTTAAGACCAACTGCATAAGCATCTGGTCTGTGATTACCTTCACCATAAGCACCTGACCGTCTTTTGGCTCTCCTTCCGTTATTACCTTTCCTTCAAACTCTGGCTCCTTTGCCACCTCAAAAGCCCAGTTCATGAAGGCACCTTCTGTAGCCTTCATAATGTTGCCTTTACCTACTATAGCCACTACCTTCTTTTTATTTTCAATTGCCCATCTTAGTGCCTTCCTTACGTGTCTTTTTGTTTTGTATTCGCTCATGGGTTTTACAGTTATACCGCAGTCCATGGGCAGAGCATACTCGGATACACCCATTTCCCTAAGGAAAAACTCCCTAACTTTTTGAGTGTTTTCAGCCTTTGGCATGTATTCTATTCCCATGTAAACGTCATCGGAGTTTTCCCTAAAAACTGCTACGTTCACTCTTTCTGGGTTTGGAATCGGTGTAGCTTGACCTAACCAGTACACTGGTCTTATAGCTGAATAAAAATCCATAGATTGTCTCAGAATTGCGTTGAGGGATTTTCCTCCCTTGCCTACAGGTGTTCCCAACGGTCCTTTTATGGAAACTATGGCTTGTTTTAAAATCTCCAGGGTTTCCTCGGGCATACGGTTGCCAGTCTTTTCCTCCGCTTTGTCTCCCGCAAGCAGTTCCAACCAGTAGATTTTCCTTGAACCACCATAAGCCCTTTCCACAGCAGTGTTTACTACGTGTATCATGGCAGGGGCTATTTCTGGACCTATACCGTCCCCTTCTATGTAGGGAATGATAGGGTTGTCTGGCACCTCAATGCTCTTGTCTTCTCTCAGTCTTATAAATTGCCCATCCTGAGGGATTAATGCCTTTCCTTCCCATCTGTATACATTGTCCCAATCCATGAGAAATATTCTACCACAAAAACTTTATGACAAATCTCATGTTAAAAATTGGTGAACTTTATGTTATATTATCATGAGTGTTTGCACCTCGTGCGTCCATCTTGGGCCTCCCCTTGCCCCTTTTTAAAACATCAGTGGTTTTACCGTATGCATTAAGTTAAAATTAACAATATGGAGTGGTTAAAAATCTCAATTGACTATGGCGTAATAGGTTTTCTCCTTTTCCTAAGCTTTCTGTCTGTGGGTGTAAGTATAGAAAGACTTCTCTTTTACCGAAGGGTGGCACTTGAAGAATTCTCCACTCGTCAAGAGCTTGAGATAGAGCTCACAAAAGGGCTTTTCCTTATAGCCTCTGTGGCTTCCAATGCACCCTACATAGGTCTTCTTGGAACAGTGCTGGGCATTATGCTTACTTTTTATACGATAGGTGAGGAGGGTTTTGTAGACTCAAAGGAAATAATGGTAGGTCTCGCACTTGCGCTCAAAGCTACTGCGGTGGGACTTCTGGTGGCTATTCCCTCCTCGGTGCTATACAACTACCTCTTAAGAAAGGTGCGGGAAAAAATAGCCCTCTGGGAGGCAAAAATTGGAAGATAGAGAATTTAGCACCATAAACATTATACCTCTTGTAGACATAATGCTTGTGCTTCTTACCATAGTGCTCATCACTGCTACCTTTGTAGTGCAAGGCAGTATACCAGTAAACCTTCCCAAAGCCAGCCAAAAACACGAAGAAACACTCAAAAGCCTACAGATAGTCCTGACGAGAGAAGGTAAACTCTTTCTCGAAGGAAGAGAATTAAGTCTAAGTGAGCTGGAAGAAATACTCAGAAGCATAAACCCCAACACAAGGCTTGTAATAGTAGGTGACAAGAATGCTAGCCTTCAGAGCCTCGTAAACCTTCTGGACCTTTTTAAAAGGTATGGCTTTGAAAGGGTCTCCATAAGGACGGAGGTGCAGAGATGAGCCGAACTTTTAAGGCTTATCTGTTTTCTTTTATAATCCATACCGCAGTGCTTTTTTCCCTTTTGCTTTTTTGGAACAGAGATTTTGACAAAAGCAAGAGACCCGTTGAGATAGACCTTAGTTTGGTTGAATTTCAGAAAAGCTCTTTTGAGGAACCTCAGGAACGGAGGGAAGGGTTTAAAACCAGAGGGTACACATTACCTGCGCATGTAGAATATAAGAGGCAAGAAATTGCACATCAGGAGAAGGAGAAAGAAGTCCGTGCGGAAGCCAAAAAGCTATCTGAGAGAATAGCAAGAGAGGAAGAAACTTTCCAGAATACTAATGATGCTACACTGCGGGGCTTTGGTGAAGAAGCTCCTGAAACAAGAAAGCTTGGAAATTCCGCAGTGCTTGAGGATAAGGCTAGGCAGGATGCGAGGGGCGTAGGATCTTTGGGTGCTCGCGAGGAAACCCAAAAAACAGAGACAGCTCTATCCTCTTTGGAGCTTCAGCGTGATATGTTCCTGAAGGAAAAGCTCTTTGTAATTTCTCACATTGTCCAGAGGAACATAACCTATCCGCCCCTTGCCCGCAAGATGGGATGGGAAGGCAAAGTGGTGCTGAGTATATGTATAGATGAGGATGGAACTCTCAAAGAGGTTAGAGTTTTGGAAAGCTCAGGCTACGAGGTTCTTGATAGGAATGCAATAGAAACGGTCAAAAGAGTGGCCGGTCTTTTCCCGAAGCCTCCAGTGGAGGTGGTGGTGAAGTTGCCGGTGAGGTACAGGTTGGAGTAGGGGAAGTGCTAGAGTGCGAAGGTTTATAAGTGCAAAGAATGGAAGTCTATCAAATATATTTAGTAAGGGTGTAATTTCGTTTGACTTTTTACCTAATTTTTTGTTTGTTATTGCTGTGTCTAATATTAAGTTTGTGAGATAACATTACACCATGAAGAGAGATTGGAAGAATTATAAAGAAGAACTG
>JANWWY010000066.1 GCA_025057455.1 Aquificaceae bacterium | reverse complement strand
TTCAAAGCCCATGTCTTTTAGAGCCTTCTGTAGGTGAAGGCTTAACTGCGAAAAGTCAAAGTCCATATCTTCCTCCTTTTATCTTACCCTCTAATTATAAGCCTATAAGAAAAGTTTACCATAAGGTCAACCCCGCCTCGGTTTTGATTAGGTGTTTTGCTGGTGTGCCATGCTTTTTAAGTGGCTCTCTATATGCTTGCTACAGAGATTATAGACAACCTCCTTAAGAGCCTTATAAGGGTTTTTCTCCTCCGTTTCCCATACGAAGACGCCACCCTGACTGAGTATGCCTTTGGCAGAGGAAGAAATGGGATGATGTCCACAGACTATGACCAGGAGACCCTTATTCCTGATAAGCTCTGAAAGAACCCTCTCGTTCTCCTGAGATATTAGGACCCTCTCGGGAAAATTCCCAAAAATGAGGAGCTCTTTGGCACCCTCAAACCGCTGGCTTACATTACCCCTTTCGTCCACGAGAACACCAACCCTGAGCCCTTCTCCATT
>JANWWY010000065.1 GCA_025057455.1 Aquificaceae bacterium | reverse complement strand
TTCCAAAAAGGTAGCCCTAACGGGTTTTAATCCCACTGTGTGGGGTTGCGACTTCTACTTTTATCTATTTCACGAATTTCCTCCTCATGTTTTAATCCCACTGTGTGGGGTTGCGACTCACTTATAGTTGCTTTTTGTTTAGCTTCCCCCAATTGTTTTAATCCCACTGCGTGGGGTTGTGATTTGTTGTCAGTTAGCTTGCCTGAGCTTTTTGCGAGAGTTTTGAAAAGTGGCTTATATTTTCTTTCATGAGCATAACGGAGGTCATAACCGTAATCTCCGCTCTGACGGTTGTCATAGGCATTGCGGTAAGCTTGTTAAACAAAAGGATTGAAGACACAAATAGGAGAATTGACGACACCAACAAAAGGATTGACGAGCTGAGGCAGGATATGGACAAGAGGTTTGACAAGATAGAGCAAGACATAAGAGAAATACGCCAGCTTTTGTATAAAGTTTTGGAAGTTCCTCACAAAGAGGATAAATAAACCTTTCCAGCATATGTGCCAGATGCTTTATACTATATACACACAGAGGA
>JANWWY010000064.1 GCA_025057455.1 Aquificaceae bacterium | reverse complement strand
TACCTTTTCAACTCTACCGCTTTGCTTGCGGACGGCATACACATGGTTACGCATCTAATAGCCTTCGCCATAGCCTACTTGGCTTACTACCTTGCGAGAAAATGGGTGAGGGAAGGCAGTTTCACCTTTGGCACTTGGAAGGTGGAAGTCCTTGGAGCATACACAAGTAGCATACTTTTGTTTTTCGTCTCCTTCTTGCTACTCCAGGAGTCAACAGCAAAACTTATAAAGGGCACTCAACCCCAATACGAAGAAGCCCTGATGGTAGCCTTTGTAGGATTAATAGTAAACCTCTTCTCCGCTTACCTTCTTCATGAAAGGCATCACCACCATGACCTAAACCTAAAAGGTGCCTACTTTCATGTCTTGTCTGACGCAGCCACCTCTTTGCTTGCCATAGGTGGTTTGCTCCTGGGAAAATTCTTTGGTCTTTGGTTTATGGACCCTATCATGGGTCTTGCGGGGTTTTTTCTAATAGCAAGATGGTCCCTTGGTTTAATGAAAGAAACCATTCCAGTTTTGCTCGACAGGGAAGGCAAAAACCCCCTTTCGG
>JANWWY010000063.1 GCA_025057455.1 Aquificaceae bacterium | reverse complement strand
TAGGTGAATAAGTCCTTTCTTAGATTGTAACCCTTTGAAGAAGCAACCCCTTCTGTGATAGACGCAACCCTCAGCCCGGCGAGGGGTGTCTCCGTGTTATTCTCAAAGGGCAAAACTACAAAGGTTGGACCATCCTTAGAACCGCTCTGAAAGTTTACAATTGTGGAAGAGCAAGAGGTTAAAAGAACCAAGAGCAAGAATATTAGCACCCTCTCCATGGCTTCTATATTGATTATAGCACAGTTCTACAAATGTTATGTTATGCTCTATACTATAATCTTGACAGCTCCGTGGGGACGTAGCTCAGTGGGAGAGCGCCTGCATCGCAAGCAGGAGGTCGGGGGTTCAACTCCCCTCGTCTCCACTATATGAGGAGGGATGTGGTGCAAAGCTACGCTAAGCCCCCAGACCTTAAAGAAAAATCAAGACTTATTGCCTTTGCCCTCTACGACTCCGGCGAGACCCTACTGGGTGCCCTTATCTTCTCCACTTTATATCCTCTATACATCACTCAGCATCTGGACACAAAGACTTACTCCGCCCTTTACGGTCT
>JANWWY010000062.1 GCA_025057455.1 Aquificaceae bacterium | reverse complement strand
ACCTCTAGGTTGTTAAACGAGAATGCTATCTCATTTTCATCTCCCATAATCTTGAGGTGAATATTTTTAACATTCTTAAGACCGAAGATAAGCATTTTGGTATATGTTCCTATACCAGTTCTATTGATACTCCTTCCATCTAACAGTACTCTCATAATCAACTTTCAATTAAAGCACCTAACTACTCCCACTCTATCGTTGCGGGTGGTTTGGATGTTATATCATAGACTACACGGGTTATCTCGTGTATTTCCCTAACTATTCTATTCGCAACTCTGTTTAGAAAGTCGTAAGGTAATCTTGACCAGTCCGCAGTCATTCCATCAACGCTATTCACACTCCTTAAAACTGCGACATATCCATAACTTCTCTCATCTCCCATAACGCCAACAGCTTTGTCAGAAAGTAGAACCACAAAAGCCTGCCAAACTTTGTCATAAAATCCTTCTTTCTTTAATTCTTCAATAAAAATCTTATCAGTCTTGCGAAGGATATCTAGTTTTTCTTTACTGACATCTCCCATTAATCTCACAGCAAGTCCGGGACCTGGAAACGGGTGTCTATTGAGTATAGTATCCGGAACTTCTAGTAGTTTCCCTAGTTTTC
>JANWWY010000061.1 GCA_025057455.1 Aquificaceae bacterium | reverse complement strand
TTACAAAAAGACGGCAGGTGGTATGCAAAACTGTGCTTCAAAAAGACCGTAGAACTTAAAGAGAAAGAACCAAAGGGGATAGATATAGGTTATAGAAAACTTATTGCTACTTCTGATGGTAAAATTTATGGTGAACAGATAAAGCAAATCATAGAAAAGGACATAGATAGGAAAAAACAAGGTTCCAAAAACTGGAAGCAGAAAAAGCACTTTCTTAAGACTGAGATAAACAGGATTTTGAAAAAGGTTATAAATGGCACTTTTAGTCCTGTGATAGAAGAGCTAAAGGCTCTCAAGAAGGGGAAGAAAGGGAAGTGGACTAAGTCTGTAAATAGGAAGTTTAATCACTGGATATATAGTTATATTCTTAAGAGAATAAAGGAGCTGTGTGAGGTAGCTGGCGTCCAGTGGCACACAGTTCCATCTCAATACACGAGCAGGACTTGTCCTGAGTGTGGTTATCAGGACAAGTTGAACCGCAATGGGGACATTTTTAAGTGCCTACGGTGTGGACACCAAGAAGATGCAGACGTCGTGGGCGCTAAAAATGTTCTCAGGCGGTTCATAGAGGAGTTTATAGTCCCTCTACCTGCGAGACCTGTTTCTATAGTTGAATAAATGACTATAGAAATAGGAACTATAGACTAAGGAGGACATATACATGCTGAACCCGGAGCTTCTTGAGAAGTTGGACAAAGAATACTTCTGGCATCCTTTTACTCAGATGAAGGTATACAGAGAAGAAGAAAACCTCATATTTGAAAAGG
>JANWWY010000060.1 GCA_025057455.1 Aquificaceae bacterium | reverse complement strand
AGAACTGGGCGCATAATAGTTAACTACCTTCTTCTGTCTGCTGGCTTGCCCTTGGTGATTATAAAGGCTAAGGAAAGAAGGGACACATACATAAAAGGTCTTGAAAGAGCGGAAGAGCCTCTAAGAGAACTTATGCACTTACAAACTTTTGAGGTTGAAAAAGCCAGCAAAGCCATGGAAAGCATAAAAGCAAGCCAGTTAATAGAACTTTTTAAAGAAGCTCTACGGGAGAGCCTTGACAGAATTTTGACAACTATGCTTGAAGCAAAAGGATACAAGCTAAGCCCCTCGGAAGAGGTAGCCAAAGAACTGGGATACTCCGCAAGCACCATAAGAGGGCTCGTTCGCAGAGGATACTTCATCGCAGTAAAAAGAGGAAAATCATGGTGGACGAGTCCCATGTTTGACTTGAGGAGGGGAAATATTCTCTAACTGCTAAACTTATGTCATACACAACACCATTACAAGCACTCTACAGTAAAACCCAGCAAACTACGCTTTCTTGCCATATTGAGAAATGTCATAATCGCTTACAATTTAACAGTTGCTTTACACAGCTTTTTGTTTATAATTTGCTTATAATATACTGTGAGAGGAGGGCTATAAAATGAGCCAGTGCGGGTTTGAGATAGCCAGAACAAGAGATGAGTTGACGGAGATTATCAAGACAGAAAAAGGTGTCATATGGGATTCAGACCAAGAGCTATACCAAGTATTGGATGACCTCAGAGATGTCAGCAACAATGCAAAGCTAAGGGCAAAAATTTGCAAAAACATAAGTTTT
>JANWWY010000005.1 GCA_025057455.1 Aquificaceae bacterium | reverse complement strand
CTCTGAAGAGAGTTCTTAAAAAGCCCTCTGTTTGTCTGTATGGTAATCTGAGGGCGTATTTGAAAAAGAGTATGAATAGGATTAAGGCTCTTGGATACTTGAAGGGTCTTCCCAACTTTTTTGTCTGTTTGTTTTGTGCTTGGGCATCAAATATTTCTGGGTCAATGAGTATTCTTCCTCTTCTTACCAGTTCTTCGTTATAATTCTTCCAATCTCTCTTCATGGGGTAATGTTATCTCACAAACTTAATATTAGACACAGCAAAATTCATAAGCCTTTCCTCGTTTACTATGTTAAAGGAAACCTCTACGCCTTCGTAGCTTATCCTTCCACCGACCACCAGTTCAAGCCTAAAAAGGGAGTCTAAAAATTCCTCCGTCTTTGCCTTAGAGTTTTCTATTCTCAGAGAGTAGGCGTAAAAGTCCTGCTCAAAGTGCGGGTTTACAAAATCCTGTTCCCAGATTCTTTCACCCTCCCATTGCGAAAAGCCAGGACATGTAAAGTCCATAGCAAGGTATCCTCCCTTTATGAAAAAGGGATATTGTTTGCATGTGTATGGTTTTTCCTCTTCTATAAGACAGCCAAAGCCATCCCTTAAGTATATGCATCCTTTGTTGTCTTCTTTGAGCCTAAAGTAGGCACAGAGCAGTTTTTGCTCCTTTCCTTCATCATCCAGTTCAATGTTAATAACTATGGGGAAGTGTCTGGAGAGGGAAACAACCTCATCAACAACCACAAAGGTCCTGTCTGGCACAAGGCAACAGCTCTGAGGGCAGGAGCCTTTCAGACATCGCCATCTAAGGTCTTTGTGCTTTTCCCTATCAAGTAGTTCAACCTTTGAAAAAAGCATGACAGGATAAAGTATAATACTTAACCTAAGATATCCCCAGCTTATCCCAGAGTTTGTCTATCTTGTCCTTTACTTCTTTTGACATCTCTATGACTTTTGGCCACTCTCTTTGGTATCCTTCCGCCTTCCACTTGGATGTGGCATCAATCACAAGCTTTCCTCCAAAGCCCACCTCGTTTGTAGAGTGGTCAAGCACGTCAATAGGACCCTTTAGCACAAGCACGTCTCTGGCTGGGTCTACATTGTTACCCCAAGCCCACAGAACCTGCCCAAAGTCATGAACATCTATGTCCTCGTCAAAAACCACTATGTGTTTAGTAAGAGACATAAGACCCAATCCTAAGAGTGCGTAAGCTACTTTAAAGGCATGCCCGGGATAGCGTTTTTTTATGGAGACAAAACAAAAGTTGTGGAAGCACCCTTCCGCAGGAAGGTGATAATCTACCACCTCGGGTAGATTGAACTTTATCAGAGGCAGGAATATTCTCTCGGTAGCCCAGCCTATGTACTTGTCTTCCTGTGGGGGCTTGCCCACTATGGTAGCGAGGTATATGGGATTGTTACGGTAAAGGATTGCGGTTATGTGCATCTTTGGATACAGGTCCACGGGCGTGTAAAAACCCGTATGGTCTCCGAAGGGACCTTCCTCCACAAGAGGCTCTGAAGGGTCTACATAACCCTCTATTACTATCTCCGCATGAGCGGGATACTCAAGGTCAACCGTCAGACCTTTTATGAGTTCTACACCCTCTTCTCTAATAAGACCGGCAAAGAGATACTCGTCCACCTCTGGGGGCAAAGGTGCGGAAGCGACATAGGAAAGAACTGGGTCTCCCCCAATAGCTATGGCTACATCCAGCCTTTTACCCATCCTTTTTGCCTTCCAGTAGTGGTGGTTTCCGTCCTTGTGTATCTGCCAGTGAAGGGCAAGCTCCGTAGGTGATAGCACTTGAATGCGGTATAGCCCCACATTCCTTATCCCGCTTTCTGGGTCCTTGCTTATGGTTTGTCCAAAGGTTATGAACCTACCGCCGTCCTCTGGCCAGCACTTCAGTATAGGGAATTCCAATACATCAATCTTTTCCTTTTTTACGTTTTCCCTAACTGGTCCGTCCTTTACAATCCTCGGAAGGGAGTCGTTGAGCTTTTTGAGTTCTGGTAGTCTTTTGAGCTTGTCAAGGAAGGTATGAGGTATCTCCGGCCTTAGAAGTTTGTAGAGCTTCCAGCCTATGTCTTCAAGCCTGTCATAGCCCAGGGCAAGCTTTATTCTCCTTTCAGAACCCAGCAAATTGGTGACGACGGGAGTGCTATAGTCTTTCACCTTCTCAAAAAGAAGAGCTTTTCCCCCATTTGGCATTTTGCAGACTCTGTCTGTCACTTCGGTAATCTCAAGTATGGGGGAGAGTGGCTCTTTTATCCTTAAGAGCTCACCTTCCCTTTCAAGCCTTTTGAGAAACTCTCTCAGGTCCTTATGCTTCATTTTCCTCACCTTGTAACAGGCACAGGTCTTCCCTGCACCTTACCGCCTGAACTTTCGTAAGTTTTTTGGAAACCTGAAAAAGCATGTCTCTTATAGAATTTCTTAAGGATTGTCTTAGGTCGTATAGGTCTTTTAACTTTTCTCTTAGCTTTTCTGCCTCTTCGTCCCTTCCCTGAGCCACCGCACAGTCCATCCTTCTTATAACTTTTTCTGCGGACTCGTCACAATGAACCAGAGCCATAGAAAGGTGCTTTAAAACACACCATAGGCTCTCTACCCTGCTTCTAAACTCACCACCACCTTCCCCCGAAATTTCAAGTATGGAAAAAAGAAGGTCTCCAACCCTCTTACGCCTGTTTCTAAGCTCATCAATGTAAACTACCAAATCCTCTAACTTGGTCTCTCCTTCCAACTCCATCATGTGTTGCTCCGCATGGGCAAGGTGAGCTATGAGATATATAACCTCCTCTACGAGAGCTTCTTCCCAGAGGCTTGTTTGCATAGTTTAAATATAGCACATCCCCTGTAAAATATATCCCAATGAGGCTGTTGTCCCTTGATACTTCCTTTTCCGCCATAAACTTTACCCTTATAGAGAATGGAAAAGTAGTGCTCCATCGCTACGAAGACACAGGTAAGAAAACCCTTGAGCAACTACCAAAATTACTTGAAAAGTCAGACATAGACTTGCACCAAATGGACGCCTTTGCGGTTTCCCTCGGAGTTGGATACCTTACCTCCTTAAGGATAGGCATAACTTTCATAAAGACCATTGCCTACGTTTCCAAAAAGCCAGTGGTCGGCTACGAAAACCTTCATATGATGTGTCTCTTTATAAGAGAACCAGAGGAGAAGTTGGCACTCCTAAAGGTAAGCAACAACGTATTTTGTAGAAGGTGCAAGGAGAGCAGTGTTGGGGAGGTAGAAATACTTCAGGATTTGCCCTCCGAGGTTGTGTCCGTAGGTCTTTCTACTCAAGGTTTAGCAAGTAAACAGCTGGAATTCTTTCCCTTTTCCCTTTATGGCGGTCTTTGGGCTTACAACAAACTCAAGGAAGGCTACCAAGGTGATGACCCTATGCTCTTAGAGCCTATTTACCTCAAGCCTCCTGTTTGAAAAGAGGTATAGCAAAAGTCCAACCAAGGGAAACACCAGCATGAGTATTGCGGACAGACGGTAGTCCTTTTGTGTCAGATGGAGTAGTAGCGACCATGTGATAAGACCTATGCTGGAGGCTATGCGCTCGCTTAGCGAGTAGAAGGAAAACCTAACCGCCACATCCCCTCTTGCAAACTTCTCTACGAGAAGAACCCTTGAAGTGGTCCAGAGGTGAGAAAGACAAAAGCCGGCAAAAAAACCAAGAGGCAAGACAAAACTTTTTGGTGTAAGGTATATAAAAAAAAGGAAAGCACTCCAGAGAAAAAAGCCCAACGGAAAAAGCCTGTCTGCGGAAAGCTTGTCCGTAAGCCTACCCCAAATTAGCCCACCCAACACGCCCCCTACTGCGGATAATCCTATAGTTCTGTATATCTCCGCATTGCTTAGCCCATAAACTTCTCTCAAATAGATGCCCATCATGGCTATCATAGTGTGAGCCAGCTCCATGAGAAGTATCATAGAAGTAAGCACGAGGAGGAAAGACCTGTCCCTAAGGACATCTCTCAGCTTCACCCTCTGTCTTTCCTCGGGCTCAGAGAGCGAAAGTGCGGAGGGTAAAGCCAAGAGGAAAAATATGAGCCCAAGCCAGAGAAAAGCGTATGGTAGGCTAAGCTTTGGAGCTAAAAAAATCAGAGCTCCCGCAGAGCCTACATACCCCAAAGCAACACCAAAGCCAGAAGCAAAACCTCTAAGCTCAAAGGTCTTAAGTAGGGAATTGTAAAAAACAAGAGCCTGTTGGTGGACTATAGCAAGAAGCAAGTACAAAAAAAAGTTAAGCTCTACGTGCTTGAAGGAAAGGAAAAGAAGAAGACAGGTCAAAGGTACAGAAAAACTAAAAAGGACAAAGAGCCTTTTTCTTTGACCTCTTTGGTCTGCAAACTTACCCAGTTGTAGAGCTACCAAAAAGGACACAAAAAAGGCAATACCGTACAGAACAGAATATGTTTTTACGTCCACATGCTGAGTTATGTAAAGGGGATAAAGAGTAGAAAAGAGGATGGCACCCAAAGCGGTCTCGCCGGAGTCGTAGAGAGCAAAAGATAAAAGCCTTATCCTGTCTTTCAACGGGCTTTTATCTCTACTTCGCATTCATCGGATATGCCCATTGGGTCCCTTTTACACTGCTCAAGAGGTATAACCTTTTTGAATTTGTTGGAGAAATCTTCCCAGTTTTTCAGTATATGCTCAGCCCATGGACTTTCTGTATATCTGTGGTGTTTCTCTATCAGGCTTTTGAGCTCAGCTTTCTCCTCTTCTTTAAGCGTTCTTGTTATCACATAGCTTGCGTTTATCTTTCGGTTTATGTCCTCATCGAGCACGTAGGCATATCCTCCCGTCATGCCCGCACCGAAGTTTACGCCTACAGACCCAAGAACAACAACTATGCCACCCGTCATGTATTCACAGCAGTGCATGCCCGCACCTTCCACCACCGCGACGGCCCCGCTGTTTCTTACCGCAAACCTCTCGCCCGCCCTTCCGCTGGCATACAGCTCTCCACCGGTTGCACCGTAAAGACATGTGTTGCCCATGATGACATGATTTTGAGTATCTCTGATGTCAGTTTGCTTTATGACTATTTTTCCTCCGTGCATGCCCTTACCCACGTAGTCGTTGGCATCCCCTACGAGAGTCAAGGACATACCCTTGTGGTTGAAAGCTCCAAAGCTCTGACCCGCAGTCCCTCTAAAGACCAACTGGATGGTGCCCTCAGGGAGACCGGCGTCCCCGTACTTAGAAGCTATATAATAGGCAAGACGGGTGGGGACGCTTCTGTCTACGTTCCTTATGGTGTATTCTCCGTAAAACTTCTCACCCCTTTCTATGTATGGCACTATGCTCTCCAGCTCGATGGCTAAACTGCTTCTTCTTGGATTGTCGTTGCGCTCCTGCATACAGCGAAGAGGCTTGCCCTGAGGATAGCCCTCTTTTAAAAACTCCTCCAACTTTATTCTTTTGGAGCCAGGTATGTGGTCGTAAGTCCTTATCTCAAGAAGGTCCCTTCTTCCTACTATTTCCTCTAACTTTCTAAATCCCATCTGCGAGAGTATTTCTCTGACTTCTTGAGCTACCGCAGTAAAGTACGCCATCACATCCTCTACTTTGCCCTTGAACTTCTTCCTGTACTCTGGGTCCTGGGTGGCTACGCCCGTAGGACACTGGTTCGTATGGCAAAGCCTTGCCATCACGCACCCTTCCGCTATCATGGCCGCTGTTCCAAAGCCAAACTCCTCCGCTCCCATGAGCGAGGCTATGACCACATCCTTCCCCGTTCTCATGCCACCATCTACCCTTATGCGCACCTTGTCCCTTAGGTTGTTTTCCATGAGCACCCTTTGAGTTTCTGAAAGACCTATTTCCCAGTAGTTGCCAGCGTTCTTTATGGAAGAATAGGGGCTTGCCCCAGTCCCACCCTCTGCACCACTTATCTGAATTATATCCGCATAAGCCTTCGCCACTCCAGCGGCTATGGTTCCCACACCCGTCTCCGCCACAAGCTTTACGCACACCCTCGCCTTAGGATTGGCTTCTTTGAGGTCGTTTATAAGCTGAGCCAAGTCCTCTATGGAGTATATATCGTGATGGGGTGGTGGTGATATGAGGGTTATGCCCGGCTGTGCGTATCTGAGCTTTGCAATGTATTCGTTTACCTTTTTACCGGGTAGCTGTCCACCCTCTCCGGGCTTTGCCCCCTGAGCTATCTTTATCTCTATGTCCTGTGCGGAGGCCAAGTAGGTAGGAGTCACGCCAAAGCGTCCAGAGGCTACCTGCTTTATAGCAGAGTTCTTTATAGTCCAGTATCTTGCGGGGTCTTCTCCCCCCTCTCCTGAGTTGCTTTTCATACCAAGACGATTGCAAGCCTCCGCAAGCACTTCGTGAGCTTCTGGAGAGAGAGCTCCCAAGGACATACCACCCGTTACAAACCTCTTGAGAATACTCTCTACAGGCTCTACCTCGTCAATGGGCACAGGTTTATCAGCCTTTTTGTAGTCAAGAAGGTGTCTTACGAAGGTAGGATGCTCTTCGTTGGCTATACGGGAAAACTCCTTATAGTCTCCGTAGTCTTTGGTGCTTAGAAACTTGTGCAAGGCTCTGACCACAAAAGGAGACCATGCGTGCCACTCTCCCCCCTTCCTAAACTTCATCTCACCGCCGTAGTCAAGCTGTGGGTTTTCTGTTTCGTATGCCGCATCGTGCCTTGCAAGTAGACTATCTTGAACTTCAAAAATACCGTCCGACTCTAAAGTCACAGGAGTACCCGGGAAGTATTCTTCAACAAAATCTCTATTGAGGCAAACGGTGTCAAATATTCTTGCACCCTGATAGGAGTTGAGGGTAGATATGCCCATCTTGGACATTATCTTTAAAAGACCATCCTCTAAGGCCTTTTTGTAGTTAAACACCGCTTGCTCGTAGGGGACTCTTATATCACCCTTTTGACATAGGTCATTTATAAGCTCGTACATCAGATATGGATATACCGCAGAGGCACCATAACCTATCAGACAAGCCATATGGTGGGTGTCTCTTGCTTCGCCCGTCTCTACCACTATAGAAATCTTACTGGCAAGCCCCCTTTCTGAGAGCCACTTAAAGACCGCAGAAACCGCCAGCAAGCTTGGCACCGCAAGCCTGTATTTGGATACATTCCTATCGGACAAAACTATTATGCTGGCACCTTCTTTTATTGCCTCCTCCACCCTTCTGCAAACTATCTCCACACCAAGCCTTAAGTCGCATATGCTTATGCCTTCATACATGGCATCGTAGAGTATGTCCGTTATACGTCTTTCACCAGCAAGGTCCTGAAGCTCCACCACGCAGTAGCTCCTTTCTTTGGGGTAGGTCATGGGCACCCAGGCAACCTTAAAATAAGGCTGTTCCATTAGAGCTTTAAACTGATAGGGTAGCAGTATGGGACTATCAATCTGTAGCCTTTTGGCATGCTCTTCTTCCTCTTTGAGGAAGTTTCTCTTGTGTCCCAGGTTCATCCTAAGAGACATAACAGCCCTTTCCCTTATGGGGTCTATGGGTGGGTTAGTAACCTGTGCAAACCTCTGTTTAAAGTATCTAAAGAGAAGCACGGGCTTTTCCGAGAGTGGTGGAATGGGCGTATCATCCCCCATAGAAAAGGTAATTTCCTTACCCTCCTCCACCATAGGCACAAGCACATGCTTTATCTCTTCTTGGGTGTATCCAAAGGCTATTAGCTTTCTCACTCTATCTGGGTCTTCATTCACCTTGGGAAGACTGTAATCCTTTACTATCTGTGTGAGCCTAACCAGATGTTTTTCTAGCCATTCCCCGTAAGGTTTGCGCGAGGATAGCTCCGTGAGTATCTCTTCCGTTTCTTTTACTGTGCCTTCTGAGAGGTTTACCACGATTGTATCCCCAGGACCAAGCCTTCCCTTTTTAAGAACTTTTCTGTCTGCTAAGTCTACCATACCCACCTCAGAGCCAAGCACAAGAATGCCGTCCTCTGTTAGCACGTATCTGGCTGGTCTAAGCCCGTTCCTATCAAGATGAGCTCCTATCTTCCTGCCGTCAGTAAAGGCTATGCTCGCTGGTCCATCCCAAGGCTTCATAAGCAGAGACTGGTATTCAAAAAAGTCCTTAACCTCTTTACTGAGCCAAGGCACGCCCTCCCACGCAGGTGGTATTAGCATGTTTATGGCATGCTCTGGCTCGTAACCTACAAGAAGAAGCAACTCAAACACCCTATCTAAAGAAGCGGAATCACTTTCGTCGTAAGACACCAAAGGTCTTATGAGCTTTATCTTTTCCCCAAATACTTCATGTTCAAGCTCATGCTCCAGGGCTCTCATCCAATTCCTGTTCCCCAGTATAGTGTTTATCTCACCGTTGTGAGCAAGATATCTAAAGGGCTGTGCCAGTTTCCAATCGGGAAAAGTGTTTGTAGAGTATCTCTGATGAAATAAACATAGGGAAGATTCCACCCTCTCGTCTCTCAGGTCTTCGTAAAAAACATCCAGCTGAGGTGCCACAAGCATGCCCTTGTAAACCAGAGTTCTGGAAGAAAGAGAAACCACATAAACCTTATCCTTTAGCTTTTTATCCGTCTCTATGTGTCTTCTGAGTAGATACAGCTCCACATCCCTTCTTTCCTCTGGAACCTTCTGGGCATCAAGGAGAAGGTGGAAAATTTTCGGCATTACCTTTAGAGCGGACTCACCTACCGCATCCTTGTTTACGGGCACTTCCCTCCAGCCTATCAGAGAAAAGGAGGATTTTCTAATGTGCTCTTCCAGATGAGGTCTAACATCTTCGTACAAAAACAAAGCTCCAACCACGAGGTTTTCGGGGGATGAGAGGTTTAAGCCCTTTTCCTGTATGTAATCTATAAAAAACCTCTTTGGCGTTTCTATGAGCACTCCCGCACCATCTCCAGTTTTGCCATCGCCACCCACCGCACCTCTATGAGTTAGGTTTTTTACCGCCTCTATGCCCCACTGGACTATCTGGTGGCTCTTCTTACCCCCTATGTGGCATACAAAACCTACACCGCAGGAGTCATATTCCAAAATTGCCATCGCTTCACCTCTCAAAAGATAAAATGGGTTAATATTTTAATATAGGACTATACCCTTTTTCTTCTAAACCTTTTAAAGGACCTTTTAAGAAGATAAGAAAGCGCATAGGACAAAATAAGCAACACTATAGTGTATAAACTTCTGACCAACTTTGCATAAACCAGCAACAAGAGCCTCAGAAAGTAAAAGAACGCTTTTCTTCTTCTTTTTGAGGAGGATAGCCAAAGTATAAGCTTTGCAGTCATTATGAGAGCAAATTTATATAGCCTTCCCTTTATATCCCAGGAAAACATCGGATAAAGCATATGGGAAAAATATAAGCTGTCAGCGTAGGTTGGGTGAAAGGTTAGAAAACAGTTTAACTGGAGTTTAATGCATAAGCCTTAGAGTCTTTAGCTAATATCACAAGAAAGGAGGAACAAAAAGCTTATCTTATTAAGCAACTACCTAAAGGAGGTGCAAACATGAGAAAAGTACTCCTAATTTTGGCATTTGGGAGCACCATAATATCTTTAGCTAATGCTCAACCTGCCAATATGGGTAGACACCAACACAAACTTTGGTGCCAACAAAACTGGGAAAAATGTAAACAGTTCAAGGAAGAGACACTCGGTATAAAGGAAAGAAGCCTTGCAAGGGAAAGGGAATGCTTGCAAAAGGCAAAGGATTTTTGGGGTTTTGAAGAGTGCATGGCTCAGGCAAAAGTGCAAACACGAAAAGAAATGCTCCAACTCAGACAGAAGTTCATGGGTGGTGTGGATAGGTAAAACTGCCCTTAGAGTAAAAAGGAATTAACAAACACTCTAAAAGAGCTCCTGGAAGCTGAGAGGTTAAAGTCAATTTTGCTCCTGACTCTTCTTGACTATTTTTGCTTAATTCTTTTTATAGTGTTCAGGTAATCACAAAAGTTAGGACCATCGTGGACCCTCTTTTGATAAGAGCTAACAACCATATTATTAAATTCCTATACTTTGAGGAGCTTTTAGCAAGAAAGAATATGGGCAGTAAGAATGATATCAAAGCACGTAAAATAAAAAAGTTCAATTAATGTTAGCATAGCCCTAACAGACAAGAAGGTGTATGTCAACACTGAAGATATATGGTTAAACTTTCACTCATAGGGTAATTCTGTAGGGTGCTACTAAAGTCTAAGTAATATAATATTAAACCGATGATTCTAATTTTGTTTCTTTTTAGTATTTCCTTTGCCCTTGACCTAAAAAGCACCATAAGACTTACCATAGAAAACAGCCCATACATAAGGGGACTCTCCGCAGAGAGACTTGCTTACGAAGGCAAAAGACTTAGCTATCGCTCCAACCTAAATCCGACCATGGACATAGAAGCGGGAAACTTTGGAACTTCCAAGGAGAGTGTTTCAAAAGCACCCATATACAAGGTTAGCTACTCGCAACCCGTTCCTTACCCAAGCCTTTTTAACATTACCAAAGAAATTTACAGAAAGCAGCTAGAATCCTTGTCCTACCGTATAGAGTCAGAAAAAAACAAGCTTGCACAGGATGTTTATTTGTTATTCTTTCAAGCTCTTTACCTGCAAAAGTTGTTGGAAGTCCTGGAAGAAGAGGTAAAAATTCAAAGAGAAATAAAGGACTTCGTAGAAAGAAGCTTTAAATTAGGTGAAACCACCAAATTAGAGTTCTTTAGGGCGCAAAGGGAGCTTGAACTCTTAGAAAGTGAAAAGACACTAACTCTTGCAAGGTATAAAGCTTTGCTCGAGGAGCTTTCTGCCTTTACGGGAAAGGAAATCAACAGTCTTGAGGGTGAGCTTAGCCTTCCTCAATGGAAGGATTTAAACCTTGAAGATGTACCTCTATTTGTTCACTACAAAGCAAGCCAAGAGAGTCTTTCAAGGCTTCTTAAGGCTGAGAAAATTCTCGGAAGGCCCACCTACAGTCTTAGCCTAACTGCAGAAAAGGTAAGCGACAGGGAGTATGGATTTAGGGTTGGTGTTTCTGTAAGCCTGCCTATTTTCTATGCGCGTCAGGGTGAGATGCTTGAGATTATGTCACAGAGAGAGCTTCTTTTGGCAGAAGAAAGCTCGCAAAGGCTAAAAGCGATAGCTCAGCTAAGGTCTGCAAAAAGGCATTTTCTCGAGGTAAGCCGTCAAGTTCAGAGGTTAGAAGGAGAGCTTATACCACAGGCTAAAAGTGAGCTTGAGCTTGCCTTAAAAAGCTACAGACTAAGAACTATAACACTGCTTGACCTTTCTCAAGTTAGAAAGGGTTACTATGACCTTCTAAAAAGAAGGCTTGAGCTTCTTTTTCAGGCACATGTGGAATATGCCAAAGGTATATTCTATGGGGGTTCTTCATGGTGTGGATGCTACTGATTCCTTTGCTGGTTTTTGGACAAGTTATAAAGGTTGACGAAAACACTATGCGGAAGCTTGGCATTAGGACGCAGGTTGTAAAGGTTGAAGACCAAAAATTGGAGGTGAGACTGCCCGCAGTCCTTCGTGCAAACCCTACTCTTTCTGTAGAGATTTATCCACCCATTGAAGGTATAGTAAAAAGGCTTCACGTAAAAGAGGGTGATAGAGTAAGCAAGGGACAACTTTTGGCAGAGATATACTCACCTAAGATTGCGGAAATTAATGCGCAGATACGCATGGCTCAGGTAAGGCTTAAGAATGCGGAAGAAGCCCTAAAGAGGGAAGAGCTCCTTTATAAAGAAGAGGTCATACCCTATGCTCGTTATTTCTCAGCCAAGGTAGAGCACGAAAGGGCCCTGAGTGAGTACAAAGCCCTTCTGGAGAGCAGGAGCTCGTTGGGTGAAGTAAGGGGTGATAACCTTCTGGTAAGAAGCCCAAAGGGAGGTATAGTGGTAGAGCAGAAGGCTGTCCTCGGTTCTTCAGTGGGATTGCAAAGCCCACTCTTAAAAATTCAAGATTTTTCCACCTTATGGGCTTATGCCTATGCGGAGCCAGGCTTTCAGCCAGAGAGTGAGGGCTTTATTGAATACGAAAATAGGATTTATCCTATGAAATTAGAATGGATTTCTCCAAGACTGGAGCCTCAGACGGGCAAACAAATAATCCGTTTTTCCGTAGAAAACAGGGATGGAAAACTGAAAGATGGTATAAGGGTAAATGTAGTTTTGAGGAAAAAGGGCATGAGGGGTGTATGGTTGCCCTCTCAGGCGGTTCAAAGGATGCGGGAAGATGTGGTTTTTGTGAGAAACAAAGAAGGCTTCGTAGCAAAGAGCGTAAGAGTGTTGTTTAGAGAGGATGAAAGGGTTCTCGTGCAAGGACTATCCGATGGGGAAGAGGTAGCCGTTAGCGGAGTTATATTTCTAAAGGCACAATTAGGAAAATGATAAGGTGGATATTGAGTTACAGGCTTTTCGTAATTTTGCTTTTGGTGCTGGTTGTAGCTTATGGGACTTACAACCTTTTTAGGATACCGGTGGACACTTTCCCAGACCCAACGCCAGCACAGGTGGTCATATATACAGAAACACCCGGCATGTCGGCGGAAGAGACAGAGGTTTTGGTGACCAAGCCAATAGAATCCCTTTTGGCTGGCATAAAGGATGCAGAGCTTGTCAGGAGTATAAGCCTTCCTGGCTTGTCCTATGTTGCGGTGTTTTTCAAAGAAGGCACAGACTTATACTTTGCCAGAAGCCTTGTTTCCCAAAAGCTCGTAGAGGCTAAAAATCTTCTGCCTCAAAACGTAGCACCTCACATGGGTCCCAACACCTCAGGTTTGGGAAATGTAATGTTTTATGCACTTTTTGACAACACGGGTAAGTTTACCCTTGAAGATTTAAAAACCCTTCAAGAATGGAGAGTAAAACCTTTCGTCAAGGCTGTAGAAGGGGTTGAGGAAGTTTCTCAGTGGGGACCAGAAAAAGCTTACATAGTAAGAATAGAGCCTCAAAAACTTTTACAACATAACGTAAGCCCTTTTGAAGTTGTTAAAGCCCTGGAAGAAAACAGCAAGGTGTCGGGTGGTGGTTTCCTTCAGTCCTCTGAAGGGGATTTAGTGGTAAGAGGCTTAGGCAGGTACGAAAGCATTCAAGATATTCTTAATGTACCCGTAAAGAGGGGAGAAAACGATTATGTTTTAGTGGGTGACATAGCAAGAATTGAAGAGGGTGAACTTCCCAACAGGAGAGGAGCCTTTACTTACAAGGGTCAAGAAGTTCAGGGCAACATAGTCCTTAAGAGATTGGGCATAAACACAATGGAACTGGTAGAAAACCTCAAAAAAACACTCCTTGACGCTCAAAAGGTTCTTCCAGAAGGTGTAGAAATAAGGGTTTTATATGATCAGGCATACCTCACAGAGAAGGCAATAAGCACATTACGTAAGGCAATAATAGAAGGCATTGTCCTAATAACCATAGCTATAGCCATATACCTGTGGAATATAAGGGTGGCTATGCTCGTTGTCCTTTCCATACCCTTGACCCTTTTCCTCACCTTTACACTATTGAAAAACCTCGGAATTTCTGCAAATCTGATGACGATGGGAGGACTTGCCATAGGACTTGGTCTTTTTGCGGATGCCAGCGTGGTGGTCATAGAAAACATATACAGGCATCTCTCAGAAAACAAAAAAGGCATAAAGCTAACCATAATAGCCCAGTCGGTGCAGGAGATAAAGAGACCCCTCTTCTTTGCCATTTTAACAATAGCTGTGGTCTTTCTTCCCATATTCACCTTTGAATCTGTGGAAGGTAAGTATTACAAGCCCTTGGCAATTACCATAATCCTTGCCCTATTATCCTCTTTCGTTGTAGCTCTTCTTTTCATGCCGGTACTGTCCTATTGGTTTTTAAAGGAGGGTAAGGAAGAAAGTTCTCTATTTGCCTACTTGAGAAGAAAGTATCTACTATTACTTTCCTTTGCCTTTAGTTTTAGACCTTTTGTCCTCTCACTGGCTTTCATATCCTTCGTGCTTTCCCTTTTCTTGTTTTCAAGAGTGGGAAGAGAGTTTGCCCCACCTTTGGAGGAGGGTGCAGTTTTAGTAAAGTCTTTCCTTGACTCAAACGTATCTCTCGAAGAATCTAAGAGGATAGCAAAACTTGTAGAGGGCACAGCCCTTAAGTATCCTGAAGTGGTGCATACCTTTTCCAACATAGGAAGAGCGGAGGCAGGGGAACCAGAGGATGTAAATTACATAGAGACTTTTATCATACTAAAACCTGCCAAGGATTGGAGGAATTTCAAGAGTAGGCAAGAATTTGAAGAAATTCTAAGGACTGAGCTTGAAAAGGTTCCTGGGGTTGAATTTGGCTTCACTCAGCCTATACAGATGCGCATCGACGAGCTTCTCTCGGGCGTAAAGGCAACTCTTGCGGTAAAGGTTTTTGGGGAGGATTTGGATAAGATAAATCAAATAGCTCGGCAGGTAGAGGAGATTATAGCTTCCACAAAAGGTGCGGTAGATGTGGAAACAGAAGCTCAGACTGGAAAGCTACAACTTCGCATAGAACCACAGAGGGAGATTATGCAAAGATACAACTTAACCACTCAAGAGCTTATGGACTTAGTATCTTACTATCTTGGTGGTAAGGAAGTGGCACAAATACAGGAGGAAACTCTCCTTTTTCCTGTGGTGGTAGGGTTTGAAGAAAAAACCTTAGAGGTTTTAAAAAACATTCCCGTGCTTAGACACGAAGGTGGTTACCTCAAACTCTCCGACGTTGCTCGAGTCTATGTTGCGGAAGGCTATAACAAGATAAGGAGAGAAAGGGGTATGAGGTATGCCCTCGTTCAGAGCAACCTTCACGCTAGGGACCTTGGGGGCTTTGTAAAGGAGGTAAAGGAGAAAATAGACAAAAATATAAAACTACCAGAAGGATACTTTATATCCTTTGGGGGACAGTTTGAAAACCAACAAAGGGCTATGAAGAAACTTATGGTAGCCGTCCCCCTTGCCATAGCACTCATATTCCTTCTGCTTTACATGAACTATGGCTCTGTAAAGGATGCCCTTATAGTTATGCTCAACGTGCCCTTTGCTACAGTGGGGGGTGTTATAACTTTGTACCTTTCTGGCTATAACCTTTCTGTGCCGTCTGCTGTTGGATTTATAGCGGTTTTTGGAATTGCTACTTTAAATGGTGTTGTATTGGTTTCTTACATAAGAAATCTCCTTCAGGAAGGTATTCCTAAAAGAGAGGCTATTCTTGAAGCTTGCTCAAAGAGGCTAAGACCCATTCTAATAACTGCCACAGCTACATCTTTGGGTCTTGTTCCTATGCTACTGAGTACTGACATAGGTTCCGAGCTCCAAAAACCACTCGCCACAGTTGTTATAGGTGGCATATTTACCTCCACATTGCTTACTTTAATCGTCCTCCCCTTAGTTTATGATATGGTAAGGAGGTGAGAACAATGGAGCTTATAAAGATACATCCACCCGTAGTTCATTTTGCGATAGCTTTACCCTTCGCCCTTCTTGTGCTTGAGATTTATTATCGCTTCAACAGGAAAAATCCCGACGGTCTACACTTTATTTTTACGCTACTGTCCAGCCTGTCTGTGTTAGGTGCAGTTTTGAGTGGAATGGTAGCCTACGAGCCAATAGAAGATAAGCTTTATAAGATTAAAATCTTTAGTTATCACAAGTATACTGGACTCTTCCTTGCGGTGCTGTTTATCGTTTTGTTTGTGATTAGACTGAACATTGGGAAGTCCAATGGCATGAGAAATCTGTTTACTCTCATTCTTCTGCTGGGTATGATTCTTCTATTTATTCAAGGTAGCATGGGTGGTTCCATAGTTTACGACCACATGGTAAAGCCCTGGGTAGAAATGCCATAGGGCTACATGCCCCAAAGCCCTTTTCTGTTTTCTCTTGCATACCTTTGTGCCCGTAGTAATCTTTCTTGATACTTTACATTGGGTGGAATGGTATAAACCTGCGCATATCCTTCCCTCACGAGCAGTTCGTTCAACATGCTACCATCTGAAAGCCACACGTATGCTAACAGTCTTCCATATCTATCAGTTTTCTGCACGTCAAACTCTAAGTAAACCTTTGTCCCCCTTGGTAGGAGCTTTTTTGTAAACTCAGCGGAAAGCTTTCCCATCCTTATTATTTCTTCCACGCTTACATTGCTTTTTTCCGCATCCCTTCTGGCTTTTGGATTGTCTGAACTTTCTGGCGTATCCACGCCTATGAGCCTTACCTTAACCTCTTCACCTGAGGACAGGGTACAGTGGAAAGTATCGCCATCTGACACGCGCACAACAACGCAGGGAACTGCGTCCTTTACAGGCAGGTGTGTCCTCTCAGTTTTGCTACAGGACAAAATGTAGAAGAAGGAAAGAAAAAGAATAAACAAAATTCTTAAATTCATCATAATGATTCTATTCTAACTAAGTCCGAAATGTAATCCCGCTTGAAGAGGGGGTTATTCAAAAAAGCTCTAAGGGCTTATTCCCACTCTATGGTAGCTGGTGGTTTTGATGATACGTCATAAACTACTCTGTTTATACCCTCCACTTCGTTGATTATTCTTCTCATCACGTGGTCTAAAAAATCATATGGCAATCTTGACCAGTCCGCAGTCATGCCATCAACGCTATCAACCGCCCTAAGACCTATAACCTTCTCGTAAGTTCTTACATCTCCCATGACGCCTACACTTTTAACTGGAAGTAACACCGCAAAGGCTTGCCATACCTTATCGTATAGCCCCCACCTCTTAAGCTCCTCTATAAATATGGCATCTGCCTCTCTTAGAGTTTCGAGGTCCTCTTTCTTGACTTCTCCCAGTATCCTTATAGCAAGCCCAGGTCCTGGGAAGGGATGTCTTCTGAGTATGCCTTCTGGAACACAGAGAAGTTTGCCCACTTCACGCACCTCATCCTTGAAAAGCTCTCTCAGAGGCTCTAAAAGTTTAAGCTTCATCCTTTCAGGCAGTCCGCCTACGTTGTGGTGCGTCTTAATCACTTTTGCACCGGGAATGCCCGCACTTTCCACTACATCGGGATAAAGAGTCCCCTGAAGCAGAAAGTCCGCACCCACCTTATTGGCTTCCCTTTCAAAGATATCTATGAAGGTATGCCCTATTATTCTTCTTTTTTCCTCTGGGTCTTCTATACCCTTTAGCCTTTCTAAGAAAAGGTCTTGCGCATGCACCTTTTGGAAAGGTAAACCCATCTGAAGAAAGTATTCTTCTACTTCTTTTGCCTCGTTCTTTCTTAAAAGTCCGTGGTCCACAAAAACGCAGTGCAAACTTTCTCCTATAGCCTTGTAAGTGAGAAGTGCAGCTACTGTAGAATCAACACCACCAGACAAGGCACATATAACTTTCCCATTTCCTACGTAGCTCCTTATCTCTTCTATTTTTTCTCCTATAAAATCTCCCATTATCCAGTTTTTCTCTGCGAGAGCCACCTCAAAAAGAAAGTTTCTAAGCAATTCCTTTCCGTACTGAGTATGGACTACTTCAGGATGGAACTGGACACCATACAGAGCCTTTTCCTTATGTCTTATTACCGCATAAGGAGAGTTTTCTGATTTTGCTAAACTTTCAAAGCCCTCTGGTAGAATAACCGCCTTGTCCGCATGGCTCATCCAGACATCAAACTCTTGGGGCAGGTCTTTGAAAATTGGGTCTTCCTTCAGAATGTAGAGCTTAGACCTACCATATTCTTGCCTTTGGGCACGCTCTACAATACCTCCAAGCTGATGAACCATCACCTGAAGCCCGTAGCATATACCAAGAATAGGAATGCCTAAGTTGTATATTTCAGGGTCAGGCTTTGGTGCATCCTTTTCATAAACGGAGGCAGGACCACCCGAGAGTATGATGCAGTAAGGATTTTTATTCTTTATTTCCTCGGCGGATAGGTTGTAGGGGACTATCTCACTGTATACACCCAGTTCTCTAACTCTTCTTGCAATAAGCTGGACATACTGGGAACCAAAGTTCAAAACTAAAACCGGCTTCTTAACCACCTTGCTTAAAGATTATACACTACCCTTGACAGCCATTAAGGCTATTTCTATACTTACTTATTGAGGAGGATTCGCAAATGGTAGAAAAAGTCATAGAAGGCATAAGCGAGAGGTTGGACGGGGGTTTAGCCGTAGAGTTTCCCGATGGGCAACGTATAGGTAGTGGTACGAACATTCTCAAGGTATTAAGGAAAGAGGCAGTCAAAGATATACTAAGTGACCCTGAAATGGGGTTTTGTGAAGCTTATGCAAGGGGTGATGTGTTAGTGTATGGGGATATTGAAAAGTTTCTGATAGCTTGCATGAGCTACATGGCTTCTAAAGAATCAAAGGTTTACGGCAATATTCTCAGCTACGCCTTCAGAACATTTTTGAGAATGTTAAGACTTATAAAGAACCTTGAGAGTAGAGAGGTAAGCAAGCATTACGACCTTGGCAACGACTTTTATAAACTTTGGTTAGACAGTTCCATGACCTATTCTTGCGCCTTCTTTTCCGAGCCGAACATGGACTTGGAGGAGGCGCAGAGAGAAAAAAGAAGGATAATTTACGAAAAGCTTCAGCTAAAGGAAGGGGATAGGCTTTTGGACATAGGTTGTGGCTGGGGGTCTATAATTTTGGAAAGTTCCAGCTTATACGGAGTTCAGTCTGTGGGGATAACTGTTTCCAAAAACCAGTATGAGTTTGTGAAGGAAAGGATAAGGGAATTAGGTATGGAAGGAAAGGTAGAGGTATACCTCATGCACTACGAAGACCTCCCCAATCTCAAAAAGAAGTTTAACAAAGTGGTTTCTGTGGGCATGTTTGAGCATGTAGGCAAAGGGAGGCATAGAAATTTCTTCCAAGTAGTAAGTAATATTATGGAAGAGAGCGGACTTTTCTTACTCCACACTATAGGAAAGGTACATCCATCAAGCCAAAGTAGGTGGATAAGGAAATATATATTTCCCGGTGGTTATATACCTTCTATAGAGGAGGTTCTTAGGTCCATTCGTGGTTTAGGTTTCAACCTTATAGATATAGATGATTGGAGACAGCACTATTATCTTACCCTAAAAAGTTGGAGGAGCAGGTTCCATCAGGCGAGGGAATGGGTTGTAGAAAATTACGGCGAAGAGTTCTTTAGAATGTGGGACCTATATCTTATCACCTCCGCAGTATCCTTTTACATAGGAAGTAATCATCTCTTTCAGTTTCTGTTTTCAAAGGGCGTACTAAACAGCTATCCAGTAATGAGAAGATGTTTGGGTCAACCCCTTCTCGCATCTTGAAGGTCACCAAGACCCTTTTTGATAAACTCTCTCACAAAGGGTATATGGGAGTTAAGAATCTCCTCTTTAGTGCCTACCTGGAGAACCTCCCCTTCCCTTAGCACAAGTATCCTATCTGAGATAGAAAAGGCGGAGACAAGGTCATGTGAAACCACAATGGCGGTAGAGCCAGTTCTGTTTCTAAGGGAGAGAATGAGTTCATCTATGAGCCTGCTGGTTATAGGGTCAAGTCCAGAGGTTGGTTCGTCATAAATTATCAGGGTGGGCTGTGTGGCTATAGCCCTGGCTATGCCCACCCTTTTTCTCATACCACCAGAAAGCTCTGAAGGAAAAAGTTCAAGCTCCCTCTCAGAAAGGCCTACCATGCTCAAACATTGCAAAGCCAAAGACTTTAATTCCTCTTCCTTCATCTTTCCATGTTCAAGATGGTAAAAGACCACATTTTCCCAGACCTTAAGACTATCAAAAAGTGCAGCACCCTGAAAAACATAACCTATATTCCTTCTTATCTGGTCAAGTTCTATCTGATTTAGCTTAGATATATCCTTTCCAAAAACCTCCACCCTGCCAGCGGTAGGTCTGTAGAGACCAACTATACATTTGGTAATGGTGGTCTTTCCGCTTCCGCTCCCCCCCAGAATTGTAAATATCTCCCCATCGTAAACCTCAAAGCTAACATCCTTGAGGATAACCCTGTCCCCTATCTTGAGGCTCAGGTTTTCAACCTTTACGAGTACCTTCATAATGTTTTGAGAGCGTCCAACACCAACTGGTCTAACTCCCCAGCCCTTTGGAGGTCTCCAGTATGCATGAAGGGTATGGTGCCCGTAATGGTTCCTCCAGGAAATAGATTATTTTCAACACTGCTGAGCTTTACTTCAAAAACAGAAACGGGAAACTTCACCTCTTCTATTCTCTCCTCTATAAGGCTTGCGCTCCCATAGCAGGCAAGGGCTTTATCCTGAGCCACAAGCATGAGGGCAACTTGACCTGTCTGAAGTATGTTTTTGGCACTTTTGGCATTGTAGCTCAGGGCAATCCTTATAGTCTTGTCGTCCACTGGATAAACCCATGTGATGAAAGTTAGATGTACAATTCCCTCTTTGTCAGCCGTGGCGAGAATGGCAGGAAACACTCCCACGCTACGCATGAGGTCTACAAGGTCCTTCGGTAACATGACTTACCTCCTGGTTAGTTTTCTAAAAATATAGACCCTTTGAAAGGTTGTTATAAAAGAGCCTACCGCTATAATGACTAAAGCGACAGAGATTAGGTTAGTTATAACACCAAAGAGCAAAACAAACCATCTTTCTGGTCTTTCAAAGAGCCCCACCTTTAGCTCATAGCCTAAGCCTTCCGCCCTTGCTCTCACATAGCTTACAGTATAGGAAAAAGTAAGGGCAAAGAGGGCAACTGTAGAAATAAGCCTATCCTCCGAAGACAAGGCTATAGCCATAAATGGCAAAGCATCAGAAATTCTATCAAACAGAGAATCAAGGAGAGCTCCAAGCTCTGAATGTTTATTTAGTTTTCTTGCCAGACTGCCATCTATAGCATCGGAGAGAGCTCCCAACAACAAAAAGACGAAGCCTAACAGGTGCTCATTGACGTACAACATCAAAGAGCCAAAGGCTACCAGTACAAGACCCGCAAAGGTTATGTGGTTTGGTGTTGCTCCTATCTTCTGTAAGAAGGTTACTAATGGCTCTGTAAACCTCTCAAAAGTGGGCTTTAACTCTCTTACAAGATAACTCATGTTTTTCTCCCACGGCGAGGGAGGGATTCGAACCCCCGGTGGGCTATGAACCCACAGCGATTTTCGAGACCGCCCCGTTCGACCACTCCGGCACCTCGCCTCCTTTATAATTATAAGGGTTTACCATGTTGATTGTCCTATTTACCTTTGCATTGCTATCCATAACCCTCTTTGAAGCCCTTGTAATCCTTATACTCATATACCTGTCTTTCCGAGCCATAAGAGGAAAAACAAAGCTCGGTGGTAAGCTTTTTCTACCTCTTGTGTTACATGCTATATCTGCGCTCACCTCTACTTTGCTTTACTACCCTGCTCAGTTTGGCAAAGCTGTAGAGAGAAGCATATTCCTGCTTGCCTATCCTTTTGGTGGTCTTATGAAGATGGATGAAAAAAGCCTATTTAGGTTCAACCTTTTCCTTGTTTTTATGGGATTGATTCTTATACCCTTGGTCTTTTACAGGTATAGAGCCACGGGGCAACCAGCTATGATATGGGGGGGATGGTTTGAGGTAGGCGCCTTTTACACAATCTTTGCGGTAGCAAGCCTCTCTCTCTTTTTCTATACGAGGAGAATATACTATCTTCTTCCCTTCATTATTTTCGTAAGTATTGTCTTTTTTACTGCCAGAAGGTCTGCCATGCTGGGGCTTGCCTTTGCGCTTATACTCTTTGCAATTCTGACCCTTAAGAATCTCTCAAAAAAAGCACTCTTGGGTATTATTGGAACTCTTATAGTGGGCTTTGGCATAAGCACCACACTGCTTGTGGAAAAAGACCCAAGGTATAAAACAGCCTTTGAGGTGATTGGGGGCGAGAGGGATTTAGAGGATGAAACACTAAACATAATATCCAGCTATAGATGGGAGATAGCCAAGGCAGGCATAGAGGTAATAAAAAGGGACTTTGAAGAAGGTAATTGGATTCCTCTGCTCATAGGTCATGGAATAAACTCCGGATACTACTTAGAACCAAAGAGCCCCGTGGGTGGAGTATACGAGTCGGTTTTTATACTTTCTGAGTTCATAGAAAAGGGTATTTTAGGACTTTTGTCAGTGCTGTGGGTGTATTGGGTGTATTTGAGGTTTCTTATAAATTTTAGGATTTTGGGAAAAAGTGATTATCTTCTTATGCCCATGTTCCTTGCTCTGGGTAGCCATCTGATGAGTTCTATTTTTACCTTCTTCTGGGATGCTATGCTCCCTCTGTATCTTATTATGTTTCGCGTTGTTGAGAGCTTCAAGGGCGAGGGACCAGCCTATGAGCCCTACCCACAAGCTCAGAAAAACTATCCATAGCCCTTTCTTTCATGTATTCCTCTATGCCCTCCAATATCTTAAGGGGTGCATAAGGGTCAAAGAAGTTAGCAGTCCCTACTTGCACGCAAACCGCACCTGCAAGCACATGCTGAAGTGCGGAATCTGTATCGTAAATGCCACCTACGCCTACTATAGGTATGGAAAAGCCAAAATGTGAAAACACCTCCCAAACCATCCTGACCGCTACGGGGAGTATGGCAGGACCAGAAAGACCACCCATCATAGTAGAAAGCTCAGGCTTTTGGCTTTTCACGTCTATTTTCATACCCAGAAGGGTATTTATAAGGACAATACCATCCGCACCCGCATCTACACAAACCCTTGCAAAGGAAACCACGTCGCCGGCATTCGGAGACAGCTTAACAAGCACAGGTTTTTTTACCTTTCCCTTTATTCTTTCTACGAGCCTACCAAGCACCACCGGGTCATGACCGAAAAGCATACCACCCTTCTTTACGTTTGGACACGATACGTTAAGCTCGTAGGCAACCACCTTGTCCGCTTCCTCTAAAGCAAGGCAGACCTCCACATACTCCTCTTCTGTTTCCCCAAACACATTGACGATAAAATGGGTATCTACCTTCCTTATCTCCGGATAAATCTTTTTTAAGAAGCCTTCCACACCGGGGTTTTGCAAGCCGATGGAGTTAAGCATACCGCAGGGTGTTTCCGCAATCCTCTCCGGTGCATTGCCTTCTCTGGGCTTTAGAGATATACCCTTGGTTACCACAGCGCCCAGCCTTGAAATATCGTATAACTCGAGGGCTTCCATTCCGTAGCCAAAAGTGCCAGAAGCCACCCATACGGGATTTTTAAACCTTACACCAAACAGCTCCACGGACAAATCAGACATTTAAGTACCTCCTAAACCCCTCAAGGCTCCACCTTAAAGACTCTTCGTAGGGTATTGGGTCTTTCTCACAAAGGCTCTTAACGCCATGGCTTTCAACATCCTCATCCAAACCGCATACATTTTCCCTCCACATCATGAGCATCTGGTCGGAGCTAAAGGGTGGTGGCTGGAGAATCTTTTCCACCAAAAGCCCACCTGCGTACATAATAGCTTTTGGCACTGGGACAAAGAGCACAGACCTTTTCCACTCTTTGAATACATCCTCAAGAAGCTCCCTAAAGCTTACCCTTTTGTCTCCGCACAGCTCGTAGATTTTGCCTTGGCTATCTTGCTTCTCTAAGGCTTTTACAAAGGTACAGGAAACATCTCTCACATCCACGGGCTGAAACATATAATCACCTCCACCGGGTAACGCTAAAACCCTTATGTATTTGGTTATCTTCCACATATCCCAAAAGAGCTTCTGCTCAGGACCTAAGATGAGGGATGGTCTAATTATTGTATAGGCAAGCTGGGATTTTTTAAGCTCTTCTTCTGCCATGTATTTGGTCCTATGATACATGGAAGGTGCGGACTTGTGCGTGCCTAAGGCACTCATATGGACAACTTTTT
Source organism: Aquificaceae bacterium (assembly GCA_025057455.1). Taxonomy (GTDB): domain Bacteria; phylum Aquificota; class Aquificia; order Aquificales; family Aquificaceae; genus Pampinifervens. The sequence continues at coordinate 40,311 of JANWWY010000005.1, read as the reverse complement.
TGATACCACCGTATTCCTTTGCAGCCTGATACAAGTTCTTGGCATAAAGGTAATGAACATTAATAAAGGTTTGACCATGTCTTTTATCCTCAAAGAGAATGCCTATAAGGTGTATAAGAAAGTCTGGTTTGAACTCCTCAAAGGCTTTTCTGAGAGAACTCTTGTCCTCAAAGTCCACTTTGTAGGCTTTTATGCCTTCGCCCAATACCTTTACAGCTTTTTTTACATCTCTCACTAAACAGCCCACGCTGTAGCCTTTTGAGTTAAGCTCTTTTACCACATACCTACCCACAAAACCCGTAGCACCTGTGACAAGCACCTTCATCCCTGTGCCACCTCTATGGCTTTTTCCTTTTGCCTACGCGCGCCCAGCCTGCCTGCAAGCAAGGATATTTCGTAAAGTATCATGAGAGGTATGGCCATAAGCACTTGAGTGGTTACATCGGGTGCTATTAGGGCACCAGCTACAAAGGCTATTACTATAAAGTATTTCCTGAAAGCCTTGAGCTGTTCTTGGGAGACTATGCCTGCTCTCTGCAGTAGAAAAACAAAAACGGGAAGTTCAAAGGCTATGCCAAAACCCACTATCATTTTCAGCAGGAAAGATATGTATAGGTTTACAGAAAGAAAGGGAGTTGCTTGGAGCTGAGAAAGCCCAATACCAAGAAGAAACTTCAAAGCCATAGGTAAGGCAAGAAAGTAGGAAAAAGCTCCCCCAAGAAGAAACAGAAGTATGGAAAATAGCGTCAGGGGAAGTACGAGTCTCCTTTCGTTGGGATAGAGGGCAGGTTCTACAAATTTCCAAAGTTGATAAAGTATCACAGGCAGGGAGAGTATAAAACCGAAAACTACGGATATTTTCAGAAGTATAAAAAGGGGTTCTGTGGGGGAAAGGGTAACCAACTCTACCTGGGGATAGGATTTTTTTACTGGCTCTTTTAATATCTCAAAGATTTTGCCGGCGAAATAAAAGGCTACACCAGTTCCCAAGAGGAAACCCAGTATGGATTTAATCAGTCTGCTTCTTAGCTCCCTCAGATGCTCCGTCAGCGGCATTTTGGGAAGTTCCTGGTTCTCCATGACCCTTTTCTACCTCCTGCATTTCAACCTCTTGTACATATTCCTCCCCATAGTCCTCTTGAATGTTTGTATTCTTGCTTTCTTCCGCTATCTTTCTGTTTATACTCTCCATATAGAGCTGATATCTAAGCTCATCCCAGGTTTCTCTTACTTTACGCAGGAACTCGCCAAGCTTTGTGGCTACCTCCATCATTCTTTCAGGACCAAGAAATACAAAGGCAACAGCCAGTATTACCAGAAGCTCGGGAAAGTCCATGGTTTACTTTAAACACCTCCTACATATAAATATAGACCTGAGGTTCAAACACCCATTATTTCCCTTTCCTTTGCCTCCGCAAGCTGGTTTATCTCCTCTATGTATTTATCTGTTAGCTTTTGGAGCCTTTCTATGCCCCTTTTTATCTCGTCTTCGGACACGCCCTCAAGGTCCTCTATGATTTCTTTTGCATCCCTTCTTATATTCCTTATGGCAACCCTTGCTTCTTCAGCCATCTTATGAAGCATTCTAACCAGCTCCTTTCTCCTCTCTTCCGTTAGAGGTGGCAAGGTTATTCTGAGGACATTGCCTTGTCTTTGAGGCGTAAGGTTTAGACTTTCCATGATAGCCTTTTCTACGCTAGGGACAGCGTTGGTATCCCAAAGCTGGATGGTTAACTGGTTTATTTCCGTTACGCTTATACTGCCTAGTTGTTTAAGGGGAACTCTTGACCCATAATAATCTACCTTCAGCTCTTCTACCAAAGAGGTGCTTGCCCTACCAGTTCTTAAACCAGCTATCTCGTTTTTGAAGTAGCTCACCGCTTTCTTCATGTCTTCCTCTGTGCTTTTGAATATGTCTTCCATCATGGCAGACCTCCTTTATCTTACCAAAGACCCAACTCTTTCTCCTCTTACCGCCCTTAGAAGGTTTAGGGGTTTTTTTATGTTAAGAACAAGAATAGGTAGTCGGTTCTCCATGCATAGGGTCATGGCTGTATGGTCCATAACCCTCAGTCCCATGTTTATGGCTTCAAGATAGGAAATCTCCTGTATAAACTCAGCCTTTGGGTTTTTTATGGGGTCGTCGGTGTAGATTCCATCCACTTTGGTGGCTTTTATGAAAAGTTCCGCACCTATCTCTATAGCTCTTAATGCTCCTGCGGTATCTGTAGAAAAGAAGGGATTGCCAGTACCAGCGGCAAATATTACAACTCTACCCTTTTCGAGATGCCTTATTGCTCTCCTTCTTATGTAGGGTTCAGCAACCTGTCTCATTTCTATGGCTGAAAGTACTCTTGTAGGTATCTGGGTAAGTCTTTCTATAGCGGATTGCAAGGCAAGGGCATTTATGACCGTAGCTAACATACCCATGTAGTCCGCAGTTGCTCTGTCTATACCTATTTCAAGACCTTCCGTACCTCTGAATATGTTTCCTCCTCCTATCACCACCGCGGTTTGAACTCCAATGTCCACAAGGCTTTTTATCTCGTTGCTTATGTAGTGGAGAAACTTAGGGTCTATACCGTATTCTTGGTCTCCCGAAAAAGCCTCTCCAGAAAGCTTTAGAAGCACCCTCCTATACTTTGGCGCTTCTTCCATCAAGCACCACCCACCTCAAACCTTACAAACCTGTTTATATGAAGTCCTGTACCGCTTTCCCTGATGTAATCCCCTACTGTCTTTTTTTCATCCTTTATAAAAGCCTGTTCCAGAAGAACCTTTTCTTGGTAAAACTTTCTGAGCCTGCCCTCCACAACTTTTTCTATGATACTTTCGGGTTTTCCTTCTTGCCTTGCTTGCTCGGTTAATATTCTCTTTTCTCTTTGGAGCACCTCAGGGTCTACACTCTCTATGCTAACAAACTCAGGCTTCATAGCCGCTATCTGGAGTGCTACATCTTGCACGGTTCTTGAAACCTCATCCTTTAGTGCGGGGGCACTGTAATCTATGAGTACGCCAACCTTTCCGATACCATGCACATAGGCATGCACGTATCCCTCCGTGTCAAATCTGACAAATCTTCTGAGTTGTATGTTCTCACCTATCCTTGCTATGGCTGACTTTATAAGGTCGCCTACGCTCATACTCTCATCCTGGTAGTAAGGTTGGTTCGCTATATCTTCCCCTACGCCAGAAAGATTGGTGTTCTTCTCTACGCTTGCTATGTGTTTTGCAAGGTTGAGGGCAAGCTCCACAAAGTGCTCGTTCTTTGCCACAAAATCCGTCTCACAGTTAAGCTCCAAAATCACCCCAGTTTTCCTATTTTCAGAGACATAGGCGTATATGATACCTTCCTTTGTCTCTCTTCCAGCCTTTTTGTCAGCTTTTGCAAGCCCCTTCACACGCAAGATTTCCTTTGCCTTTTCCATATCACCCCCAGCCTCTTCAAGGGCTTTTTTGCACTCAAGCATACCTGCACCAGTCATTTCTCTCAAGGCTTTTACCATTTCTGCGGTTATCATAACTTACCTCCTAAGGTCTTTCACTCTTCTTCTATACCCTTATCAATGTATTCGTACTTCTCGGACATTTCCATAGCTTTTTCAAAGAGTACCTTCTCTTCCTCTTCAACCGCAATGACCCTTCTCTTGGGCACTTCTATAGCCATCTCTCCTAAGCTTTCTCTCCTCTGCTTACCTTCTATGATGGCATCCGCTATTTTTGAAGTGAGAAGTTTAATGGATTTTATCGCATCGTCGTTTCCAGGTATAGGATAGTCTATGACATCTGGGTCACAGTTAGAATCCGCTATGGCCACCACTACCACACCTAACTTCTTAGCTTCTTGTACTGCTATGGCTTCTCTTACAGTATCCACCACCCACAGTATGGTTGGGGGCCTTTCCATGTTCACTATGCCGCCGTAGAGTTTCCTGAGCCTCTCCATCCTCCTTCTTAGTTCCCTTACTTCCTTCTTTGGAAGTACGTCAAAGACACCTTCCGCTTCCATTCTTTCAAGGGTATGAAGCTTAAGAATACTCTTGCGAACGGTACGGAAGTTAGTAAGCAGTCCACCTACCCACCTTTCGTTTACATAAGGCACTCCTGCCCTTTCGGCCTCTTCCTTTATCACATCCTTGGCTTGCTTTTTTGTGCCTACAAAGAGCACCTCCGCACCCTGTGCCACACTGTCCGCTACGAAGTGGTATGCTTGCTCAAGATATACCACCGTTTTGTTTAGGTCTATGATGTGTATGCCGTTACGCACACCGTATAGGTAGGGTGCCATTTTGGGGTTCCATCTACCCTTTGAGTGTCCAAAGTGGACGCCAGCCTCTAAAAGGTCTCTCATAGATATAACTGCCATTTTTACCTCCTTGGGTTTTGCCACCCTTTCCCTAACCCATATAGGGCAACCCAGCGGGGAAAGGTGCGGTCTTAACAAAATTATAGCATAAGCTGTTCCCTGCTAAAGCGGTAAACCCTTTTGCAAAACTTACATACTACTTCCGCGGGACCTTCACTCAGTATATCCTCTAGTTCTTCCTGTCCTAAAAGCAGTAGGCTTGCACGTGCCACTTCTTCACTACATGGGCAGTAGTATTCTACTTCTTTAAGCCCTATAAGCCTTGGTTCCATCTCTTTCAGTATGCTTACTGCCAGTTCTTCCGGTCCTTCTTCATCTAGAGAAATTTCCCTTAGGTTTTCCTCGATAATGTCTATGCTTTTCTGTGACACGCCTTTCAAAACTTGCACCAGATAGGCACAGGCATGCCTGACGTTTCCATTTTCATCAAAGAGAAGGGACATATCCAAATAAGTCCTCGTTTGCTCTGATTGTTCAAAATAGAAGGATAGGGACTCTTTAAAGTTTCTACCAACCAGGGGCACTATGCTGGTGTAGGGCGTGCCGAGCCTTAGTTCCTTTACCACACTCAGCGTCCCTTCAGCCCAGCACTCGTGGGGATAGTTTTCTATAAACCCCCTGGTCCTTCCCATACCATCCGCTTCAGCTGCCACAGTGCCACAGTTGTTCTGTATCTTTATAAGCACTTTCTGGGTTGTTGCGTGCTTGACGAGGGATGTAAGTAAGAGGGCGGACAAAAGGGCATAGCCCAGCGTTTCTGCTTCCTTTCCTGCAAGGTTATGAAGCCTTCTTGAAGTTTCTACAGTTTTTGTAGCCCTTAAGGTATAAACCCTTATAAGCTCATCCCTCGGCACTGCAATGACCATGTAATCCCTGCCCCCAAAGTAATCTCTTAGCTCCTTTTTTGTTTTAGAATCCAATTCCCTGTACATAGCTTATAAAGATAAACCTAATCACACGTTAAACCTAAAGTATAGGATATCCCCATCTTTTACTTGATAGTCTTTCCCTTCCAACCTCACAAGTCCAGCGTCCTTAGCCTTGCTAAGAGAACCAATTTTTATGTAGTCCTCGTAGTTAATAACCTCCACCGCTATAAAACCCCTTTCAAAGTCCGAATGAATCTTTCCAGCAGCCTGTGGTGCCCTTGTACCCCTCTTTATGGTCCAGGCTCTTGTCTCTTTCTCGCCTGCTGTAAAGAAGGTTATAAGGTCCAAAAGCTTGTAAGCTTCCCTTATGAGCTTGTTAAGACCAGGCTCATCAAGACCATATGAACTCAGAAGTTCCTGTTTTTCATTGCCTTCAAGACCTATCAGCTCTTCTTCCAATTTGGCACACACTATTACCGCAGGAGAGCCTTCTTCCCTTGCATATTCAAGAACCCGTTGGCTAAGATGATTACCTTCGGGCAAGTCCTTTTCACCCACGTTAGCCACGTACATAACGGGTTTAGTGGTAAGAAGAAAAAGGTTCTTTCTAGCGTATTCTAAAGTGTCCGCATCTAACTTTCCCGCTTGTTTTCTTAAGGGTTCCATGTTTTCCAGAATGGCTTTTATAGTCTTGAGCATGTCCAGCTCTTCTTTTGCTTTCTTGTCCCCAATCCTTGCCATTTTCTCTACCTTTTCAAGCCTTCTTTCTACTGTCTCTAAATCCTTTGCTATGAGTTCAAGGTCTATTATCTGGGCATCCCTTATAGGGTCTATTGAACCCTCCACATGAACCACATTTTGGTCCTCAAAGCATCTGAGTACCATGGCTATAGCATCCACTTCCCTTATATGTGCAAGAAATTGATTTCCAAGCCCCTCTCCCTTGCTGGCATTACGCACAAGCCCGGCTATGTCCACAAACTCTATAAAAGTAGGCGTAACCTTTTTAGACCTTTCCAATTTTGCAATTTCGTGAAGTCTCCTGTCTGGTACCTCTACGGTTCCTACATTGGGGTCTATGGTACAAAAGGGGTAGTTGGCTGCCGCCGCCTTGGCGGATTGTATGAGGGCATTAAAAAGAGTGGACTTACCCACGTTGGGAAGACCTACTATGCCTACGCTAAGAGCCATAAGTATTTAATTATATGCCTTTAGACTTACTTTATCAACTCTCCCAGCTTAAATATGGGCATGTAGAGGGCTATGAGAATGGCACCAACTATCCCACCTATAAAAACTATAAGCATAGGCTCAATAAGCTTTATCATACCCTCTACTGCTTTATCAAATTCGTCCTCGTAGAACCTGGCTATGGTGTCAAGCATCTCGTCAAGTCTGCCCGTATCCTCTCCCACCCTTACCATGGATATGATTAGCTTGGGAAACATGCCTGTTTTTTCAAGGGCTTTGTACATGGGCTGACCTTCAATAACGCCCTTTTTAGCAGTTTCAAGAGCCTCCCTTATAACCACATTGCCAGTCACCTGACCGGCTATCTCAAAGGCCCTTTCCAAGGCAACACCGCTGGAGAATAGGGTAGCCATGGTCCTTGCAAACTTTGCCATAGTACTCTTTGTAACAAGTTCGCCCATCTTTGGAGCCTTTAACATAAAAGAATGCACAGATTTCCTAAACTGATAGTTTTTATTCATAAGAAGCTTAAATATCAAAGAAAAGCCTACGATAAAGGCAAGAATAAAAAGTAGATTAGACCTCAAGGCATTGGAGGCTGATATGAGCATCTGAGTGGGAAGGGGGAGGGTCCCACCCAAAGATGAGTATATCTCCGCAAAGGTGGGAACAAGGAAATAAAGTATACCAGTAACAATTCCTGTAGCTATTATTACTACAAAGGTTGGATAGAAAGCCGCACTCTTGATTTTGCTCTTTATCATAGCCATCTTCTCGTAGTAGTCAGCAGCCCTTATAAGGGCTACATCAAGATTACCCGTCTCTTCACCCACTCTAACCAAATTGACCACAAACTCCGGAAATACATTTGGAAACTCCGCCATAGAGTTAGATATGGGTTTTCCTTCGCTTACCATTTGAGCAACATTTTTGCTAGCTTGTGCAAGCTTTTTGTTGGGAAGCTGTTCGCCCAGAACATTCAGTGCATCTATTAGATTAAGTCCAGCGCTTATCATGGTACCCAGTTGCCTACAGAAAATGGAAAGGTCTCTATCGCTAACCCTAACACCCAGCGCAGAGGAAAGGACTGAGGTTGTCCTTTCTTTTGGTTCTTCCCTGTCAAGTTTAACCACCTCCACAACGCTCAAACCCTTCTGCTGAAGCTCCACTACGAGGGTCTCCTCAGTCGGAGAGTTCACTTCACTCTCCAAAAAGTTCCCAGTTTCATCAAAAGCTCTGTATTTGAACCTGGGCATGTTTAACCTCCCCTCTCTAACATTCTTTCAAGCTCTTTTATATCGGGTGAATACTTGTAGGCTTCCTCTATGGCAATTAAGCCTGATTTATAAAGTCCGAAGAGAGATTGGTTCATGGTTTGCATACCAGTCTGAGCCTGTCCGCTCTGCATTATAGAGTACACCTGCTGTAGTTTGTTTTCCCTTATGAGGTTCCTTATGGCGGTGTTGGGCATCATGAGTTCATAGGCGAGAACCCTTCCACCCCCTATCTTTGGCAATAGTCTCTGGGATATTACCCCTTGAAGCACAAAGGAGAGCTGAACTCTGACCTGCTCCTGCTGTTCTGGTGGAAAGACGTCAATAATCCTGGTTATGGTAGATATAGCGGTGTTGGTATGTAGAGTTCCAAAGACTAAATGTCCAGTCTCCGCAGCCCTTAGGGCTATTTCCATAGTTTCCAGGTCCCTCATTTCGCCAACCAGTATCACATCTGGGTCTTCCCTCAGAGCCGCTCTTAGAGCATCTGCAAAGTTATGTACATCCTCGCCAATTTCCCTTTGGTTGACTATGCTCTTTTTATGCTGAAAAACGTACTCTATGGGGTCCTCTATGGTTATTATGTGATAGGGAAAGTTTTGGTTTATGTACTCTATGAGAGAGGCAAGGGTAGTAGTTTTTCCAGACCCCGTTGGTCCAGTAACCAGCACCAAGCCCATACTCCTGTGACATAGCTCCAAAACCCGTTCTGTGAGACCCAATTCCTTTACATTCATTATTTTATGGGGTAGCCTTCTGAAGGCCGCCGCAATGGCACCCCTTTGAAAAAATACGTTTGACCTAAATCTGCCAACGTCCCTCACGCCAAAAGAAAAATCAACCTGACCTTTTTCCTCCAGAACCTTTCTGTGTTTTTCAGACATCACAGAATAGGCCATTTTCTGGGTCATATCCGGTGTAAGAACGGGATATTCAATAAGTTGCACTATCCTTCCATCTATACGCAACACAGGCCTAGCCCCAGCAGTTATGTGAACGTCCGAAGCGTTGCTCTGAACCGCTTTCTGAAGTATCTCTATTAGCCTAACTTCTGTGTTTACCCCGGTTAAGGCTTCCATAAAATCCCTCCTTTTAACTAAAATTATATATCTCAGATTGGAAATTGAAAGGGTTCTTTCTGACTCATGCTGTGTCCAAAAATCTTCAAAAGCTCCATAATCAAGCACTAGAGATTTTGAGTCTGAACATGAATAGACTCCTACAAGCATGTTAGGGGCAAGATGGCTGTAGGATGGATAACTATTTGACAAGGGATATAAGTTGGAAAGCATTTGCTTACGCTGTAAGCAGGAAGGTATAATTTTGAATACCATGAAGATTTTGTATGAGGGTAAAGCTAAGATAGTTTATCAGTTAGAGGGTGAAGAGGACAAACTTCTTATCCACTTTAAGGACACAGCCACAGCCTTTGATGCCACAAAAAAAGCTGAAATAGTGGGAAAGGGTGTGCTAAACAACACAATCTCCAGCATACTCTTTAAACTCCTTGAAGAGAGGAAGATAAGAACACACTTCATAAAAAAGGTTTCTGAAAGAGAAATGATTGTATGGAAGGCAAAAAGGTATGACCTTGAAGTGGTCGTTAGAAATGTAGCAGCCGGAAGCCTATGCAAGAGGCTCGGCATAAGGGAAGGAGAAAAACTAAAAAAGCCCCTTGTAGAGTTTTTCTATAAAAATGATGAGCTTCATGACCCTCCTATATGCGTTGACCACGCCCTGCTTCTCGGTCTTGCGAACAGAAGGGAGCTTATTCATATGAAAAGAGTGGCTTTGTTAGTTAATAGGGTCCTGAAAAGCTTTTTCAGAGAACATGACCTTCTCCTCGTAGATTTTAAGTTAGAGTTTGGTAAGCTTCCAGATAATCAGATTGCAGTCATAGACGAAATATCACCAGACACCTGTAGACTCTGGGATGCAAAAACTGGGGAGAAATTGGATAAGGATAGGTTTAGGTTTGACCTTGGAGACCTAATAGAGGGATACAAAAAGATTCTTGAAAAGGTTCAGGGAGGGTAAACGAGGAGCATCACCCTTCCAGTTTTTGACCACATCCTATCAAGCTCTTCCGCTCTTATCCTTTTTGCCTCCTCGTAGCCTGTGTGCAGTATAAAAGTGTCCCCTTCATACCCAACAACCACCACGTAGTGGAAGGTGCTTACAAAAAGCCTCCCAATATCCACGAGCACTATTGGGGGGACGCCCATGTCTACGAAGGTTTTAATTTCCTGCAGACTCCCTTGCTTGACTTCTGCCCTAAATCCCTGAGACTTTACATACTTTTCAAGGTCAGTTATGAGAGCACCCTTCAATCTTGGGTCGTAAGTCTCTTCCGCTATTCTCTCTTGGGGAACGGGGATGCCATAGAAGCTAAGGACGGAACTTAGGGATGCGGGACCACAAAAATGGTCCCGCTGTTTTACAAAGGGCACGTCCAGCGTTTTTGAATGGGCAAATAGGAATAAGAAAAGGATAAACAAAACAACCATGCCTTATCTTATGATTATCTCTTTGTTTAACAGCTTTAGAAGTATCACAATAAGTATAGCTACAAGGAGTATGCCTATTGCCAAGCCTATACCATCGCCACCAGCCAAAACCTTATCCGAGGCTTTTGCCAAGGTATGCAGTTGTTCATCACTAAGCTGAGAGAGTTTTTTCTCTACCTCTTCCTTACTAAGCCCATAAGCTCTTAACCTTTCTTGAAGTTCTTTGCTTTCAAGAGCCCTCTGAACCTTTGCGAGATTCTCTTCCCTGTTTGAGATGAGCACTTCTGAAGCTGGTTTTGAAGATACCAAGCCAGCGAGGGCGGGCACTGCATTAAAAGTGAAGAACCAACCGGCTACTGCAAGAGTTAAAATAGGTCTTCTAAGTAAACTTAGCATAGTTCCACCTCCTTAGCTTTTTGCTGTCAATTATATCAAAAGTCCTCGAGGTCTGGGTTGAAAGGCAGGGTCCCATACCTTGCACCCTCTACAACTACCTGCCTGCCATAAACCTTTACCCTTCCCTCTGAAAGCCATTTTATAGCCTGCGGTAGTATTCTGTGTTCGTAGGAAAGTATTCTCTCAGAGAGACTTTCTTCCGTATCCTCCGGAAGGACGGGCACGCAAGCTTGAGCTATAACGGGTCCATTGTCCAACTCCTCAGTAACAAAGTGAACGGTGCATCCCGTAATCCTTGAGCCGTACTCTATAGCCTGCCTCTGAGCCTTGAGTCCTTGGAAAGCTGGTGTAATGGAGGGATGTATGTTTATAACCCTCATCGGAAAGGACTGTAAAAAGGTAGAGGACAGAACACGCATGAAACCAGCAAGCACAACAAGCTCTACGTTGGCTTCCTTTAGGGCTTGCACCATGCTTTGTTCAAATTCTTCTCTACTACCAAAGTCTTTTCTCCTTATAAACCTGTAAGCCAGCCCATGCCTTATACATCTTTCTATAGCTTGAACACCCTCTCTGTCAGATATAACTAAGGATATCTTACTCTCTAAACGTCCTCCTTCTACCGCATCTATTATGGCTTGAAGGTTTGAGCCTCTGCCAGATACCAATATGCCTAAATTCATGCTATCATATTTTACTTCAGAAGATAGGTCAAAAGGAGGAACGGAATGAATGTAGAGTTCATAGGCAAAGGAATAGAATGGACTGACTCCATGAAAGCCTTTGTAGAAGGAAAGATTGAAAGGTTTAACCGATTTCTGAAGGAAGCGGAAGAAGACCAAGTGGAGGTGGTGGTTACGCTTTCTACTTCAAGGGCAAAGCAAAAGGACTTTGCCGCCGAAAGCAGACCCACTTTATACAGGGTTGACATGGACATTTATCTAAAAACTTGGGGTGGTGGTGCTTTGCACGCATGGGACGAAGACATAGACCCATTTTCAGCCCTTGATAGGGTAATGGACGAGATAGAAAGACAGCTTATAAAGCTCAAACAAAGAAGGCATGAGCTTAGAAGGAAAGGTCACAAGATAAAGGAAGAGCTCATTATGGAGGAAATACGTCCCCACGAAGAGAGGGAAAGACCCCCTATAGTGGAAGAGGAGCTTGTGATAGAAAAGCCCATGAGCGCAGAGGATGCAATCTTTGAACTTCAAAGCTTAGGCATATACTTCTTACCCTTCTTGGATATAGAAACGGGAACTCTAAAAATAGCCTACAGAAAGAGAGGGGGGAACTACGGAATTATAAACACCAAGTGTAAGGGATTTTAAGGGAACTGCCCTTATGGGCAGACTTCCCTCTCTTCAACTCTTACCACTTTTCCATTTTGATAGTAGGTGGTTTTTACTATCCTGCAATTGCCCCTTGAGGCTACAGGCTCTGCGTAAACCCTCTCCTTGCCGTCTTCAGACCTGTACTCTACGGGCCTGTTTTGCATAGCAGCCTCTCTGGAGGCTCTTGCCGCAATCTCTGTAATGGTTCCACCTATTACCGCACCGAGGGCACCACCAATAACAGCACCCCTCCATCTGTTATTCTTATCTATAAGTGCACCCGCTATGGCACCACCAACTGCACCCACACCGGCACCCTCATAGGTCTTCTGTGTGGTGACCTGACCACACGAAAACACAAAGCCAACGCCAAAAAGGGCAAGCAACACAACCGCTCTCTTTCTCATGCTTCACACCTCCTACCTTTTTAATGATAATCCACCTTTGATTAAAATTTCCTTAAAAATTTCCAGGGACTTTAGCTCCTCAGACCCAAGGTTATAATCAAGGCACGAAGTGAAGTATCCTTCCAGAAACTCCTGACTATAGCCCTGTAGTTTTATCCTGTGCGCTTTTAGCTCCTGAAAAAAAACCTCCTTTGACCTACTGCATTCTCTCTCAATTAAGGAAACAAGCTCCGGGGGTGCGTCTTTTCTTACAAGAAAAAGGGCAAAGACAAAGGGAAGACCATGCAGATGAAACCATTCACTTCCAAGGTCATACACGTAAAGCCAAGCGTTGGAGAACCTTTCTCTGAGTGCTTCGTCTCCTATAAGCATCACAGCTTCCGCATGGCTCTTATCCTTCACTATTTGAGGTTCTCTCCTGTAAACTTCTCTCAACACATACAGAGCCAGAAGCCTTGAGGTAAGGGATGCGGGTGTTAAGTAAAGGGTATCTACTTTCTCGAGGGGTTTTTTTGAAAAAATAAGCACGGAACATGCTCTTTCCTTTGATGATATGGATATGTTTGGCACAATAATGTATTGCTCACCGTGTATCAGATACTCTGCGGAGGATACGATGCCTGCATGAATCTTGCCTTCTCTGAGGTATTCCACTAACTTTGATGGATGGTCTTTCACAAAGAGAACATCCTTGGTAGTCCACCTATAAAAAATGGGCAATGTGTTTAAGTAGCCAACTACTCCTATCTTTATCATTAAAGCTTGTTGGATAGCTCTATAAAGGTCTGGAGCTTCTGATAAGCCTTCCCTGAGTGTATGGACTCTTTTGCAATTTCAAGGGCTATGTCCCTTTCTTCTGTTAGACCTGCCACAAGCACACCAAACATGGAATTCAATAAAACCATATAGTATGCAGGCGACACCTCACCCTTTAACACAGAAAGGACCATTTTTGCGCTTTCATCTACGGAAGAAACCCTTATGTATTCAACAGGATATGTTTTAAAGCCCACCTCTTCTGGATGAAAATCGTAAACAAGAACTTCCCCTCCTTTTAGCTCCGCTATGCGTGTGGGTGCACTTATAGAAACCTCATCCATGCCATCTTTTCCATGAACCACAAAAGCCCTAACTATTCCCATATTTTTGAGTGCAAAGGCAACCTTTTCTACAAGACTATCTGAGAAAACTCCGAGTAGCTGTCTTCTTGCACCAGCTGGGTTTGAGAGGGGTCCAACGAGGTTAAAAATAGAGCGCACCCCCACCTCCCTTCTTGGACCTATTACCCTCTTCATGGCAGGATGAAAAAGGGGAGCAAACATAAAACCTATGTTAGTTTCCTCTATCATCTTTCTGACCTGCTGTGGTCCGAGGTCTATTTTTGCACCAAGATGTTCTAATAGGTCGGCGCTTCCACTCTTTGAAGAAACGGACCTGTTACCATGTTTTGCCACGGGAATGCCAGCACCAGCCAGCACAAAGGCTACAGCAGTGGATACGTTGAAGGTTTCCAACATATCCCCACCAGTTCCGCATGTATCTACGAGACTTTCATTATCCTTTAGTTCCACCCTTGTGGCTCTTTCTCTGAAGAAGCTGGCAGCACCCTCTATTTCCTCTGGTGTCTCCCCCTTCATCTTAGTACCCATAATAAACGCACCTATTTGAGCATCGCTCGCCCTACCCTCCACTATGTCTTCCAAGGCAATTCTGATTTCCTCCTTCTTTAGGTTTTGAAAATCTGCGAGCTTTTTCAATATTTCTCTCATGCTTAAAATTTTAAACCATGAAGGCAGAAATAATTGTAGGATGTGTTATTGGACAAAGCATTTAGTTAAATTGCTTCTAAAAATTCAAAGAAACAACCACGGAAAATCCCTTAAGATATAAACTTATGGAACTTCTTAGGCTTGTAAGGGCTTCCGGATGAGCCAGTAAGTTAGGTCCGGGGGACCTAGAAAAACTTGTGCAGGGTTTAGACTTGTACACAGACCCTTACACCCTGTTGGGTGTGGGCGACGATGCGGGTGTGTATGCTTACGGAGACAGTATTTTTGTCCATACCGTAGACTTTATTACGCCCGTGGTGAACGACCCATATTTATGGGGTGCTATATCTACATCTAATTCTCTGAGCGATGTGTATGCCATGGGATGTAAGCCTATAAACGCCCTTGCTATAGTTGGGTTTAACAACTGTGACTTGGAGGTTTGGGTATTAAAAGAGGTTATGCGCGGCTGTGCAGACAAATTGAGAGAAGCAAAGACTGTTCTTCTCGGAGGGCACACGGTAGATGACAAGGAGCCTAAGTTTGGTCTAGCCGTTATGGGAGTATGTGAAGGGAGGCGGTTTCTCACCCAACAAGGAGCAAAGCCAGGGGACCTTATAGCACTTACCAAGCCTATAGGTGTTGGAATACTAACAAAAGCCATAAAAGAAGGCAAAATATCAGAAAGGGACTTACGGCACGCCATAGATTACATGCTAAAGCTGAACGATAAGGCTTCACAGATTGCCCTTGAGTTTGCCACGGCATGTACCGATGTTACGGGTTTTGGGCTTCTCGGTCATGCTTACAATATAGCAAGAAAGTCAGAAGTAAAGCTTGTCATAGAGTTTTCAAAGGTACCCGTATATGAAGAGGCTGTGTTCTTTGTCAAGGAAAAAATCTATCCAAAGGGAGCTATGGATAACTATAACTTTGTTAAGGAATCCCTTGAAAACCAAGGACTTGACTGGTGGCAACTTTTACTGCTGTCAGACCCTGTAACTTCTGGAGGTCTTCTTTTTACCATTAGCGAAGAAAAGAGACAAGAGGTAGAAAAGAAAGCTAAAGAAATGGGCATAGATATATGGATTGTGGGAAGGGCTGTAGAGGGAAAGGGTATAACTGTTAGCTATTAAATCACTTTTTCACCTTGTTCAATAACACTTTGGAAAACATAAGTAAGAGTTAGGAGTAAGCGACATCAGAGAGTATAGATATCTTGCTCACAATTTAATAGAGGTTAAATACATTAGTTGGTATTGCATATAGTTAAGAGAACTCTGTAATATGGATAGTCCGAGAGAGTTTTTTAGATATGCGTATGGTAGTTCTGTGAGTTGCCTGAGTTTTTGTAGGTTTTTTTCTGAGAATTTTTAGAAACTTTCTTGAACTTTCCGTAGGCGGATTACCCCCGCTTTCAACATGGTCACAACCCCACACAGTGGGATTAAAACCCGTTAAGGCTACCTTTTTGAAAGCCTTGTCAGGTCTGGTTTTTAGCATACCCCCACCCCTCTCAAATGCATGCAAATTTTCTCGAAGTGGAGGTAATGCATTTTTTGCCTCCACACAGAAGCAAGCCTCACCCTATTCAGTTGTCAAGATAACAAGGAGCTCTTGGCTCCTCTGTTTGTATATAGTATAACACATCTGGCACATATGCTGGAAAGGTTTATTTGTCTTCTTTGTTAGGAACTTCCAAGAACTTTATACAAAAGCTGACGGATTTCTCTTATATTTCGCTCTATCTTGTCAAACCTCTTGTCCATATCCTGCCTTAGCTCGTCAATCCCTTTGTTTGTGTCGTCAATTTTCCTATTGGTGTACTCAATCCTTTTGTTTAACAAGCTTACCGCAATACCTATGACTACAGTCAGAGCTGAGATTACGGTTATAACTTCTGTGAGGTTCATACGGAAAAAATATAAACAACTTCTGAAATACTTGCATTTCAACTCCACACGGTAGATTAGCAACTCCTATGAATCGCCGCAAACCCGTGCTTGCCACAGGTATTTCAACTCCACACGGTAGATTAGCAACCTTACCTTAGCACATAAAGAATAATAAGAAATAACAATGCTTTTGTCAAGGGGGTACCCCTCTCAAACGAAGGTTATTTTCCCGAAAATGTCGGTGATGCAAAGTTGAGTGTGTTGTTGTAAAGTTTAAAAGATTGATACGCAAGGCTTTGAGCTATACCGCATACAGACATCTGTATGCTTTTATGCCTGTATGCCTGTATGCACAAAAAAATAAAAACCAAGTCTGACAGACTTTATAAAGAGGTTAAAACAGAAAAACTAACTACTCAAAGCCTTAAAAAGCAGGGCAAGCACAACACAAAGCCCCCTTTCCTTTTAGGAACTCAACCCATATTCAGTTGTCAAGATGACCAGGGGTGTTAGCCCCTAACAAACGCCTGCTTTATCATGTTAACTCAATATAGACATGTATGTCAAGTGGTTAGCACCGGTTTAGATAGGAAGCGTATTACTCTATACTTCTGTACCGCCCAATACCATGGACCTAATTCTTAGTGTGGGCTGTGCATCTGTTACTGGCACACCCTGACCATCTTTTCCACAGGTTCCTATACTCCAGCCCAAGTCCCAACCCACTGCGTCCACATTCTGAAGGGCTTTTGGACCATTTCCTATTAGTGTAGCAGACCTTATTGGATATGTTATCTTGCCGTTTTCTATCATGTAGCCTTCCATTACTTCAAAGACAAAGTCTCCAGTTACAGTGTTTACTTCACCGCCACCCATCTTAACTACCAAAATGCCCTTTTTTGTGTCTGCGATTATGTCCTCGGGGTTGTCCTTGCCGGATGCTATGTAGGTGTTGGTCATTCTAACCATGGGTATGTGTGCATAGCTTTGTCTTCTGCCATTGCCCGTGGACTCTTTACCTTCTCTTATGGCTGTAAGTCTATCGTACATGTATCCCACAAGGTATCCCCCCTCAATAAGGACTGTTCTCTGTGCTGGCACACCCTCATCGTCCACCACAAAGGACCCGTTATGGTTTTCAAAGGTAGCATCGTCCACGACCGTTATAAGCTCGCTGGCCACCTTCTGACCTATTTTATCTTTGTATACAGAGAGACCTTTTTGAACCAAATCCGCTTCAAGACCGTGTCCTACCGCCTCGTGTATCATGGTTCCACCTGCCTGACCAGAGAGCACCACTGTGAAAGTGCCAGCTGGTGCTGGCTTCGCTTTTAACATCAGCAGAGCCCTCTCTGCTGCCTTTCTTGCCACATCCTCTGGGCTTATCTTCTCAAAGAGTTCAAAGCCACCCTTTATACCTGCAGACTCGTAGCCCCTTTGCATTATACCATCCTCCTGGGCTACCACATCCACGAAGAAAACTACCCTTTTTTGTAGGTCTTCCGCAGTCTCGCCGAGGCTGTTTATAATAAGAATGTCCCTTGACCTGTCCATGAGGACTGCGGTCACCTGCTTTATCTTGCTTCCGTAGCTTCTTGCGGTATCGTTGGCTCTTAAAAGGAACTGCGTTCTGTATTCTATATCCTTCTCGTCAGGGTCTATTATAAGATTGGTCCAACCCCTTATACGCCTTTGACCTACCTTTACAGGACCATGACCTTGACCCCCCGCAAGCGTTTCCACTATTTCCATGAGGTTTTCAAAGGTTGGTTCTGTGGTGTATCCGTAATAGGTTTTACCGTCCTTTATGAGTCTTATACCTACTCCCTCATCTATGCCCCATTGCACCTTGTCTATTTTGTTGTCTTCTAAGTGCATTCTACACATACGTACTCTCTCATAAAAGATTTCTCCGTACTGACCACCCTGAGAGAGTAAGTTAGACAGTAAAAACCCGGCTTTTTCTTTGAGCATTTCTTTTACCATTACAGTGCCTCCAGGTTTGAAAATTATAATATCTCTGGAGGGTTTACAATGATTGGGATTAGCCTTTTTACCATACTTTTAATGCTCCTTCCTCTGAACCTGAGAGCTCAAGAGGGTAAGGAGAGCCTAACCCACATATTGCTCGACATAGAGGAATCTGCAAGGCTACAGCCTGATAGCCTAAGGCTTGAGGTAAGTATTACTTCAACATTCCAAAGAGAAGCGGATGTTCTAAATATGCTCGGAGATGTGGATAAGGCTATAAGGGGGCTTGCTGTGAGCTACAGTGGTGGTTCTTACAACCTTCAGAAAAACTGCTGGTGGGAGGTAAATAGACAAAGGTGTTCAGGCTTTAAAGGAACGCTCAATTACATCTTTGAGCTAAAGGATGCAAAACAGCAAGAGAGGTTAATAGAAACCATAGACTCCTTCAAGGATAAGTACGGCAAGAATATAGAGTATTCAATTGCTCCACCTTCCTGGGTGGTCTCTGATGGGAAGAAGAAAGAAACAGAAAGGGCTTTAAGGCTTAAAATTTTGGATACTGCGGTAGAGCTGGGGAAAGAGATAGGTAAGAGATTGGGGAAAAACTGCACTCTACATAGGTTAAACTACCAGCTGGTGGACGTTGCCCTACTAGGGCTTCAGAAGGAGGCCATGGTTAGAGCCCTTGAGCCACCAGAGCCAAAAAGGGAAGATGTGAACCTGAGGGTTAGGGCAACCCTTGAGCTTGTGTGTAGATAATTTGTGTTAAAATCTTACCATGGGCGTGAAAATAGACATAAACAGCGTGCAAAGGGATATGTTTATTGAACACAATGGCGTGCCTCATAGGGTGATTGACTACGAGCATGTAAAGCCAGGAAAGGGTCAAGCCTTTGTAAGAGTGAAAGCCAAAAATATGCAAACGGGTAACGTCATAGAGATAACCTACAAGTCATCTGATGCTATTGAGCTGGCTGACTTTGAACAAGTCTTTGCGGAGTACTCATACAACGACGGTGATTATTACTATTTTGTGAGCCAGACCACATACGAGATGGTGCCAGTACCCGCGGACAACATAAAGGAGGAAAGAAAGTTTCTAAAGGAAGGTATGACTGTGGTAGTCTTTCTCTACAAGGGACAGCCCATAGGCATAGAGCTTCCAAAGCAGGTTGAGCTTACGGTAGTAGAAACAGAGCCAGCCTTTAAGGGAGACACCGCCGCAGGTGGCACAAAGCCTGCAAAACTGGAAACTGGTGCGGTGGTTCAGGTGCCCTTCTTTGTGAAAGAGGGGGATGTGGTAAAGGTAGATACACGCACGGGTGCTTACATTGAAGTGGTAAAGAGGTCCTGATGGACAAGGATTTTATAAAGGAGATAATAAACCTTATAAAAGGTAGCGATATAAGGCATCTAAGCCTGGAAACCGAAGGTTTTAAACTTCTCATAGAAACACATCATAAGGAAATAGTGCAAAAGATGGAACCCATACAGAAAGAATTGCGTTATCAAGAAGTTATGCCAACCTCCGAAGAAATTCCTCAGGAAAACCTCCATGTTATTAAAAGCCCGCTTGTGGGAACTTTCTACAGGTCTCCTTCGCCCGGTGCACCACCTTTCGTAGAGGTTGGTGATATTGTCTCTCCTGGTCAGGTTCTTTGCATAGTAGAGGCTTTGAAGGTTATGAACGAAATAGAGAGCGATGTGAGAGGCAAGATAGTAAAGATTTTGGCAGAGAACGGAGAAACGGTAGAATACGGGCAACCCCTATTTCTCATAGATACAAAAGCGTAAACATGGAAGAGAAAAAAGTTACCCTAAGCCTTTCTGAAGAGGAACACACATATATAGCACAAACATCTTACGGTGAACTGCTTGTGGGGGAGCATGGTTATAAACCTATGGAACTTATTCTTGTTGCTCTTGCAGGCTGTGGCGGTGTGGATGTATCCAACATACTAAGAAAGAAGAGGCAGGAGGTAAGGGATATACAGATACAGGTGGTTGGCTACAGGAGGGATGAACATCCAAGGGTTTACGAAAGAATAGTGGTAAAGTACAAAGTTTTTGGAAAGGATATAAAAGAAAAGGCAGTGGAAGAAGCTATAAGGCTCTCTCTGGAAAAATACTGTAGCGTCTACGCCATGCTAAAGAATTCAGCAAACATAGAGTATACCTTTGAGGTGGTCAATGAGACTTAAGAGATTCTGGAATGAAAACGAAAGGGCTCTTATTTCTTACATGATGGTTGGCTATCCAGACTACGAAACCTCTTTGAAAGCTTTTAGAGTGCTTCTCAAGGAAGGCACACACATACTGGAGATAGGCTTTCCCTTTTCTGACCCAGTGGCCGATGGTCCCACCATTCAGATAGCCCACGAGACCGCACTTAAAAACCGCATAAAGTCTTACCATGTATTCAATCTATCGTCTACCCTAAGAGAAGAGTTTCCAGATACCCCCTTTCTCCTTATGACCTACTACAACCCCATATTCAAGATAGGCTTGGAAAAGTTCTGCAAAAGGGCAAAGGATTCGGGGATTGATGGTTTTATAGTTCCAGACCTTCCCCCCGAAGAGGGCAAGGAGCTAAAGGATGCCTGCTCAACTTTTGGGCTTTCCCTGGTGTTTTTAGCCTCTCCCACCAGTACAGAAAAGAGACTTAGGCTTGTGTGCGACGTTTCTGACCATATGGTTTACTTTGTGTCGCTTACTGGCACTACGGGTGCAAGGGAAAGTATACCTCTTCAAAGCCTCAAGGGAAGGATAAAGCTTTACAGGTCTTTGTGCGAAAAACCTGTGGTTGTTGGCTTTGGTATATCAAAACCAGAGCAGGCACGGGAAATATGCAAGTTTGCGGATGGTGTGGTAGTGGGCAGTCACTTTGTTAAACTTGCTGGAGAGGGTAAGCTTGAAGAGCTGGCAAGGAGCGTAAGGGATATAGGCGAAGCTCTATCAGAAGCTTTATGATGCTTTATAGTTGTAGAAGCAAATTTATCATTTGATAGAATATTTAACGTATGCTCTTCTGGAAAAAGTCTGAGGAAGAAAAGCGAGCGGAGAAAGGAGACAAAAGTGCTATTCTGAGCCTTATAGAAAAAGGTAAAAGAGAAAAGGCTATAGAAATTTTAGAGAGGTTCAAAGACAATGAAGAGCTAAGGGGTCTTCTTTTCAGGCTCTACATGGAAGAGGGCAAGTATTACTACGCTTACCAGCTTATAGAGCACTACGACCCCAATCTGGCAAGTGCAAAAGAAAAAGCCCTCATATACGAAAGGGTAGGCGAACTCCAAAAGTCCGCGCAGGAATACGCAAAGCTGGGAGATTGGGAAAGCCTAAAAAAAGCTGGTCTGCTCCTGTGGCAAGCAAAAAGACACCAAGAGGCAATGGAGCTGTTAGAAAGAGCTCTAAAGCTGGTGCCAGCCATAAGAAGGCAAGAGGTAGAAGAGCCAATAAGAAAGATAAAGGAAGAGCTCGGTCTTGTGCAAAGGGAGAGCCTATTAGAGAGGCTTCGCAAGGGTCTAAAAAAGACCAAAGAAGCGGTAGAGTTTGGAATTATCTTCGCAGGAAGAAAAATAGACGAGGAGCTTTTTGAAGAGCTTGAGGAAAAGCTCATAAGGGCGGATGTGGGTAGCAAAACTGCCCTTTACATAGTAGAAGAGCTAAGAAAAGAAGCAATAAGAAAAAACCTCAAAACCTCCGACCAACTTACGGAGTTTTTCAAAAAATTAATATTAGACCAAATATCTCGGTGTGAGGCTACGCTAAAGGAGCCTCACGATGGTCAAACTGTGTATCTTTTTCTGGGCGTAAATGGCTCTGGGAAGACCACCACCATAGGTAAGCTGGCTTATAGGTTTGTAAGGGAAGGCAAGAGGGTGCTTCTTGTGGCTGGGGACACTTTTAGGTCTGCAGCTATTGAACAGCTTGATGTGTGGGCACAAAGGAGCGGCGCAGACATAGTAAAAAAGCACGAGGGTGCAGACCCAGCCTCCGTAGTCTATGAGGCAATGCGCAAAGGGACGGAAGAGGCATATCATGTTATTATGATAGACACCGCAGGTAGGTTGCATACAAAGGAGCCCCTCATAAGGGAGCTAAGAAAGATAAGGGATGTGATAAAGAGGTTTTTACCTCAGGAGCCCACGGAAACCTTGTTGGTGTTGGATGCCACCATAGGACAGAATTCAATACAGCAGGCAAAGGTCTTCAAAGAAGCGGTAGAGGTAACAGGGATAGTACTTACCAAGCTGGATGGCTCTGCCAAGGGTGGTGCAATATTGCCCATTTGCAGGGAGCTTTCGTTACCCGTAAAACTTATTGGTGTGGGTGAAGGCCTAGAAGACCTTCAACCCTTCGATGCAAAGGCCTTTGTGGATGAACTTCTTTCTTAGGAGGTTGGCATGTTTTCAGAAGAGCTTATAAAAGTCCCAGAGGTGCCATCAGAAACCTTTGAACTGCCAGCCATGCCCCTCAGGGATTTAGTGGTATTTCCCACCATGGTGGTTCCCCTCTTTGTAGGAAGGGAATTTTCCATAAGAGCCGTAGAGGAAGCCCTAAAGAGAAACAGGCTTATATTCCTTGTACTTCAGAAGGATAAAAACGCAGAATTGCCAGAAAAGGACGAGCTATATGCGGTGGGGACAATAGCCCATGTGATAAGGTCCGCACCCATTGAGGAAAATAGGCTCAAAATCCTCGTGCAGGGTATAAAGAGGGCTAAGCTTTTAGACTACAAGCGGACGGAGGATTTTTTTACCGCTACCGTTGAGCCTGTAGAAGAGGCGAATCTGGATTTAGAAAACTTACCAGATGAGGTAAAAGCCTATGTAAGGTCTGTCAAGGAACAGCTGGATACTGCGGTTTCCCTTGGCAAACAGGTAATTCCAGACCTTCTTATGCTCATAAGAGACTTGGAAGACCCTGGCAAAGTGGCAGACTTGACAGCCTCCATACTGGACATAAAGTCTTTGGAGGCTCAGAGAGTCCTCGAGACTTTTGACCCCGTCGAACGGATTAAATTGGTCTATCAACTACTCCAGGATGAAGTGGGGCTGTTGGAAGTCCAAAGCAAAATAAGGGGTGTGGCAAGGGAAAGGATAGAAAAGGAACAGAGAGAGTACTTTCTCAGACAACAGCTAAAGGCAATATTGGAAGAGCTTGGTGAAGGGGATGAAAGAAGGGCTGAAATTGAAGAATACAAGAAAAAGCTTAGTAAGCTAAGGATTCCGAAAGAATCAAGAGAAGAGATAGAGAAGCAAATAAAGAGACTGGAAAAGCTCCATGCTGAATCTGCAGAGGCTGGTGTCCTCAGAACATGGCTTGAGTGGGTGCTTGACCTTCCATGGGACAAAAGCACAAGGGACAGGTATGACTTGGATAAAGCCAAGGAAATTTTGGACAGAGACCATTACAACCTTGAAAAGGTAAAGGAAAGGATTATTGAATACCTTGCGGTTAAAAAGCTTACAAAAGGTAAAAGCCATACGGTGCAGATACTATGCTTTGTCGGTCCACCTGGTGTTGGTAAGACTTCCCTTGGAAGGTCCATAGCGGAATCCCTCGGTAGAAAATTTGTTCGCATATCCCTGGGCGGTATAAGGGATGAGGCGGAAATAAGAGGACACAGAAGGACGTACGTAGGTGCCATGCCGGGCAGGATAATCCAAGCTATAAAGCAAGCGGGGACAAAGAACCCCCTCATAGTGCTGGATGAGGTAGACAAGCTATCCCTTTCCTTTCAGGGTGACCCGGCCGCAGCCCTTCTGGAAGTTCTTGACCCAGAGCAGAACAAAAACTTCGTAGACCTTTACATAGGATTACCCTTTGACCTTTCGGATGTTTTTTTCATATGCACAGCCAACAGGGTAGATACTATACCAAGACCTCTTTTAGACAGGATGGAGGTCCTATTCCTTTCTGGCTATTCAGAGGAGGAAAAAGTCTTTATAGCAAGGAATCATCTTTTGCCTAAGATTCTACCAGAACACGGCTTCAAGGACGGAGAAGTACAGTTTACTGATGATGCACTTCTTGAGGTAATAAGGGGGTACGCAAGAGAGTCAGGCGTTAGAAACCTTCAGAGACAGCTAAGCTCCATACTGAGAAAGTTAGCTCTTAGACGCCTTAAGGGAGAGCCTCTACCCTTTGAAGTAAAAGCTCAAGACATAAAAAGCTTTTTAGGCGTTTCAAAAAGACATGTGCTGTCGGAAGAAAAGCCTATGGTGGGTGTGGCTGTGGGACTTGCATGGACGGAATTGGGTGGTGAGATTATGCTTATTGAAGCCACCAAATTCAGAGGCAAGGGAAGTCTTATACTAACGGGTTCTCTTGGGGATATTATGAAGGAATCAGCCCAGGCTGCACTGTCTTACATAAAGTCAAAGGCGGAGGATTACAACATAGACCCAGAGCTCTTTTCACAGGTGGATGTGCATATTCATGTGCCAGAGGGAGCGGTGCCCAAGGATGGACCATCTGCAGGCGTTACGCTTGCGGTGGCACTCCTATCCCTGTTTACAGGCAGGGAAGTCAGAACGGACGTGGCTATGACGGGTGAGATAACCCTCAGGGGTAGGGTTTTGCCCGTGGGGGGGTTGAAGGAAAAAATACTTGCTGCCAAAAGAGCCGGCATATATCAAGTTATTCTACCCTCCAAGAACAAAGATGAGGTTATCGAGGACCTCCCGCAGTATGTGAAGGATAAGATGAACTTACACTTTGTTGAGCATCTTGAGGAGGTTTTTGGTATAATCTTTAGCAAAACCTAAGGAGGTGAAAGAAGGTTGGCTATAGTTGAGGTTTATGAGAACGAGCCCTTTGAGAAGGCATTTAAAAGGTTTAAGAGAATAGTAGAAAAGGAAGGCATACTAACTGAAGTAAAAAGAAGGCAGTTTTACGAAAAGCCGAGCGAAAAGAAGAAAAGAAAAGAAAGACAAGCCAGGAAGAGAATAATAAAGGCTCTTAAGAAGAGGAACCTTCTTTAGGTTCGCCCGTCTTGTATGCTTTTAGTAGCTCCCTTTGTTCATCTATTATGAATTTTCTTATGTAGTCTTCATCAGGCTTGCCAAGGTTTTCAAATCTCACACCTACACAGGTTTTTTCAGTGCTTCCTCTTATGTTTTTTACTGTTCCCAGTACCTTTATTGGGTAAGACTTGAGTTCAAAATTAACTAAAATCCTCTGTCCTATTTTCACCTCCACGAGAGCATGAAGGCAAATTTTCACGCCCTGTGTGCTTATATCCTCTACTGTAGCCTCCACAATGTATTCTGGCTCTTCAAAAACTGCGGATGTGTCGTCTGTGTATATAAACACCTTTGCTGGTATCTTCACCTTCCACCTTAGACTATCCCTTAACTGTATCTTGGACAGTTGGTCTGTGTGGGGCAAGACGAGAACTAGCTTATTACCATCCCTGTATGTCCTTATGACCTGAGAGTAGAAGTAATAGCGTCCATCCCCTTCTCTAAGGAAGGAAAATTTTACCTTTTCACCCGTGCTTACTATCTTACCTGGTGTATCCAGAAAGGCTATGTGAAGCTCAGACTCACTCTTTTCCCATACAGCCGCACCGTAGGCCATATTATTGTAAGTCACAAATCCCGTCTGATAAAGGTCTATGTCCCTCGTGCTACTCAAGGGCAAAAACCATGGTATGCTGTCAAACTTTAGCTTTTTCCTCGTGGATGTTATAAGTTCTATTTTTGATAGGTCCTCCTTAACCAGCTTACTAACACATCTCTCAAAAACTGCCTTCGATTGTAGAATTTTCATAGGCTCTTTTGCGGTGCCCGCACACCTCCATAGCAGGTTTGTCTCTTGCTGAGAAAGACCAAAAATCCTTGCAGAGTTAAAAAATTCTCTCCTCAGTTCTACCCTCGCCCTGTATTTGGACCACCAGTAAGGGAATACAATGAGAAGCCCTATTGCAAGGGATAGACCTAAAAGGACAAACACTACATCTAAGACACTGGGAGCTTCAAACATATACTTAGTTGCTTCCCTAAAAGTTTCAAACCCTCCCTGGTATTTCATAGTAGCACACTCTTTAAAAGTTATCTTCTATGTACCTTTCTGCCTCTATGGCTGCAATACAACCCTCCCCTACCGCGACTGCCACCTGTCCCGTAGCTCCACTTCTACAATCTCCAGCCGCAAAGACGCCTTCCATAGAGGTTCTCATTTTCTCATCGGTGATTATATAACCCTTATCGTCAAGCTGTATGCTTTCTTTAAGAAAGGTAGTATTGGGTTCAAGACCTATGAAAATAAAAATACCCTCCACCGCAAGCTCAGAAAGTTTGTTGTCCTTTGTATCTCTTATAACAAGCCTTTCCACAAAATCGCTTCCCTTTATCTCTTCTACCACCTTGTTGGGAATGAAGGTTATTTTCGGGTTGGAAAAGACCTTCTCTTGAAGATGCTTCTGAGCTCTTAGCTGGTCCCTTCTGTGCAGAAGGTATACCTTGCTGGCAAACCTTGTAAGGAAAAGACTTTCCTGAGTAGCGGAATCTCCACCACCAACCACCGCTATGGGAACACCCTCAAAAAGAGCACCGTCACAGGTGGCACAGTAGGAAACACCTCTGTTTAGGAATTCCTCCTCGCCTGGAACGCCCAACCTTCTTGGATTTGAACCCACCGCCAGTATAACCGTCTTGCTTCTTAAAAGCTCACCCGTCCTAAGATGGATGAATATCTCCTTGCCAACCTTTTCTATCTTTGATACTTCTTTTCTTACAATATGAAGACCAAACCTCTCCGCTTGCTCCTTGAACCTTCTTGTTAGCTCCTTACCGCTTATACCCTCTGGAAAGCCTGGATAATTCTCCACCGAATCTGTTATGGCTATCTGTCCACCTAAAGTCCCCTTCTCAAACAAGAGGGTGTTGAGCTTTGCTCTTGCACAGTAAAGACCTGCGGTAAGCCCAGCAGGCCCTCCACCTACTATAATAGTATCGTAGAGAATATCCTCAGAGAGTTCTACGGTCATAGGTGACTGTTTATCATTTGCCTAAGAGCTTCCTTTGGTTGAACGCCTATGCGAGTGTCCACCACTTCGCCGTTTTTGAAAAGCATTATGGTGGGTATAGCTCTTATGCCGTACCTCATAGCTATGTTTGGGTTTTCATCAGTGTTAAGCTTTCCAAACTTAACCCTGTCGCCCATCTCCATGGCAAGCTCTTCTATTATGGGAGCTATTATCCTGCATGGTCCACACCAAGGTGCCCAAAAATCTACTACTACCGGAACATTGGAGTTTATTACTTCCGTTTGCCAATTGCTTTCTGTAAGCACCACAACGCCTGTAGCCATCTTACACCTCCTTGCTGAGTATTTGGTAGATTTTTACCACCCTTTCATCCTTGATGTAATAACACACTATGGACCCATCCCTTTTACAGCCCACTATACCTCTGTTCCTAAGTATGCTTAGATGCTGGGACACGTTAGGTTGAGAAGTATGAAGCAGGTCGCTTAGGTTTTTAACACATTGCTTGCCTTCAATAAGTACAGAGACTATCTTGAGCCTTATGGGATGGGCTAAGGCTTTTAGAAACTCTGCCCACTCTTCCAATCGCTCATCCTTCAAAACTTCCACTTGCATACTATCACCTCACCTGCTTATATTCTATCATACTAATATGGAAAAGTTAAAAGTTTACAGAAAAAGAGCCAGACACCTCTTTTATGCTTTTCTCATCTCTTTAAGCGTTGTCTTTCTTGCATGCTTACCCTTGTATCCCTATTTTAGAGTGCCAGTTCACGTAAACTTAGCTTACTTTATGCTCTTCTTTGTCTTTGCGGTGGGCATTGTGAGTCTTCCGCCTGCATACATCATAAAGAGAAGGCTTTTCCCAGTAAATGTAGAGGTGGACCCCCATTGGAGCTATACAGCCACGCGGAGGTATTTTTGGATTTTTGTTCTGTGCCTGTTGCCTTTCTTCTTTTCTCTGTTGGTCTTTGTAGCCATAGCAAGGTTGGACTCACTTCTTCTTGGATATTTGCTTAGTCTGTGTGGTTTAATATTAGTAAGACCCAAGGAGGAGGATTTAAGATGAACAGGGAAGAAATTATTCAAAAGCTTCTTCAGGAAAACAAGGAGTTTAGGTATCACTATGAAAAGCATCATGAGCTTGATGCGGAGATTGACAAGCTTGAAAAGCACCATCCCATGACCCATGAACTTGAAATGGAGATAGAGAGGCTCAAAAGAGAGAGATTGTATCATAAGGATATGATAGAGTACCTGATACAAGAATACATGAAAGCCCACGCATGAAAAGCCATACCGCTTACCTTACCTTTCAGACGAAAAACAGAAGGGAAATCATAAGAATAACTGAGGATATCAAAAGGATAGTAGAAGAATCTGGTATAAAGGAAGGTTTATGTCTTGTTTCTTCCATGCACCTTACCGCCTCCGTTATAGTTCAGGACGATGAGGAGGGACTGCACCAGGACATATGGGAGTGGTTAGAGACTTTAGCACCTTACAGGGAAGACTACAAACACCACAGAACCGGTGAAGACAACGGGGACGCCCATCTTAAGAACCTACTAACTCACCTTCAGGTGGTTCTACCCGTCACAGGGGGAAACTTAGACCTCGGTCCATGGCAAGAGATTTTTTACTTAGAGTTTGACGGACAGAGAAAGAAGAGAGTAATTGTAAAGGTCATAGGTGTTTAAAGGCTTCTTCCCTCTCTTTGCATTTTTCGCAACGTCCGCAGGGTAGTATTCTACCTTTAACCTTTCTCGGTTCTATACAGGAAAAGGTCTTCTCAAAGGGGACTTTTCCCAAAAATTGCCTTATGACCTCGTGCTTGTGAAGGCCCATAAAGGGTGTAAGGATGGTCACACCGGTAAGTTTTTGCACACTACGCATGTATTCTATGTTGTTGTCGGGAAATGGATAAATGCCAAGACTTCCTATGGCTATGGAGTTTACTTTTTTGAGGGTGGCATATAGGCTGGCAGATGTTATGAGTGAGAGGTTTCTGAGGGGAATGTACAGGTCTTTGGTATGACTTCTACGATTTGGCGGTTCTGGATTCATCAAAGGGATAACCCTAAGGGTCATAAGCTTTCTATACATTTTTTTGTAATACTTCCATAGGTTTTTTGCCTTCTGGAATTCAAGGACTTCCCAGGGATAACCCACTTTAATGTAGAGAGGATAAACAATCCTACCTTCTTCCAGGTATAAGTGGAGCAGGCAGGTGCTTTCCACACCACTACTAAACAGGACTATTACCTTATGTGCACTCTCCTGCCACATGTCTACCGCTGTCCAGCATGATGATTTCTCCTGTCATGCTTTCTACCTCAAGCAGAAACTTAGTTAATTTGATAACATCGTTTATGGATACTGCCCTTTTGAGTGGTGTTTTGTTTATGTATTCTTGCCATTTTTCTTCTGAAAAGTCTTGGGGCTTTACTGTTGGTCCCATAGCTATTGAATTTACGAGTACATGAGGGGCAAACTCCTTTGCCAGAACCTTTACCGCTGTATGCATGGCACCTTTTGCCAAAAAGTAAGCGGAATAGTTCCTGTAAGGGGTGGTGTTGGTAGCCCAGTCTCCGAAGGCAACAATTCTACCCTTTACGGTGCTCTGATTTTTTAGCATGAAGGGATAAACCTCCTTACTCATAACTAAAAAAGCCTGAGCTATTGGTCTAAAGTGAAGGTCTACATCCTCCTCTTTCAAATTGTGAAGGGGTGTAGGTTCGTAAGGGCTTGCCAAATGTAAAAAGGCATCCACACCCTCCATTTTCTCTATTAAATCTACGGTTACTCTTTGACATTCATGCCATACGCTCAGGTCAGCCTTTATGGCGTGAACTCTCTCCCCAAATTGTTCCCTTAGCTTTTTTACCACATCCTCTGAGCTTTTATAGAGGAGTCCTACCACCCAACCGTCCTCCAGAAGGCTTTTGGCTACTTCATAACCTATTCTTCTTATGCCTGTTATAATAGCTCTTCTCATGGCTATAATTATAGGCTGAAGACTAATGTACGATTGCATAGGGGATAAGCCTCTAGATGAGGGGTTTTTACCCGCCGATGCCTTAGTGTTTGAAAAGGTAGTCTACACAATGCTTTTGTTTGAGAATACCACTTAACAATGGTAGGAGTTTTTAGGTATTTTCGAACAAAGTCTAAGTCTGTAAAAATTCATGACTTTTAAGCCAAGTGTTTATGGGATTTGATGGAAATTATGAAGTATAATCATTAATGGAGTTAAACCATGGAATATCCAGCGTTGGGTCCCTTTTATTCCTTGCTGAGCCTCCTATGGATTTTTCTTTTGATATTCCTCTTTATTCTTCCCTTCTGGAGAAGATATCTTCTGTACAAGGCAAGGGAAGCGCTTATCAGACAGATTGAGGAAAAGAGAGGAAGCAGGGTAATAACACTTATACACAGACAAGAAATGTTAGGCTTTTTTGGAATACCCATCTTTAGATACATAAACATAGAAGACTCAGAGCAAGTTCTCAGAGCTATCAGGATGACACCGCCAGACATGCCTATAGACCTTATAGTTCATACGCCCGGAGGGTTAGCCCTTGCCTCAACTCAAATAGCAAACGCTTTGGTAAGACACAAAGGTCCTGTACGGGTTATAGTGCCACATTATGCCATGTCAGGTGGGACTCTGCTTGCCCTTGCCTCCGATGAAATAGTCATGGACCCCAATGCGGTGCTTGGTCCTGTAGACCCTCAAATTGGACAAATGCCCGCCGCTTCCGTGCTAAAGGTTCTTGAAAAGAAGGAAACCAAGGACATAGAAGACCAAACCCTAATACTGGCTGACATAGCCCAGAAGGCTATCCAGCAAATGAAGTCTTACCTCGTGTGGCTTTTGACTCAGAACGGCATGGAAAAGGGAAAGGCCGAGACCATAGCGGAAGAGCTTGCCACGGGCAAATACACCCACGATTATCCTCTCACTGTTGAATATCTAAGGAGTTTGGGTCTCAATGTAAGCACCGATGTGCCAGAGGAGGTTTATAGTCTCATGGAGCTTTTCCCTCAGCCCATGGGTTCGCAGGTTCCTTCCGTGCAGTACATACCTGTGCCTTATAGAACCAATCAGGGGGGTAAGCATTGAAGGTAAGGGTTGGCATAGTAGGTTGTGGTGTGGTGGGAACGGGTGTAGTGGAGCTTTTAATAAAGAATGGCAGTCTAATCAGCAAAAAGACGGGCGCACACATTGAGCTCTCTAAGGTGGCGGACCGTGACTGGCAAAGACCGAGAGCCTTCGAAGTCCCTCAACACCTCAGGACCACAGATTATAGGCAGGTATTAGAAAACTCTGACATAGTGGTGGAGCTCGTAGGTGGAAAAGACTTTGCCAAGAATCTAATAATTGAAGCCATAGAAAAAGGAAAGCATGTGATTACTGCCAACAAGCACCTTCTTGCGGAAGAGGGTCACGAAATTTTCAAAAAGGCTCAGGAGAAGGGCCTTTGTGTTGGGTTCGAGGCATCTGTGGGAGGGGGCATACCCATAATAAAGGCTATTAGAGAATCGCTGGTAGGCAACAACATAAGAGCCGTGTACGGTATTCTAAATGGCACCACCAACTACATACTTACGCGTATGCTCCAGGAAGATGTGAATTTTGAGGAGGCTCTAAAAGAAGCTCAGGAAAAGGGATATGCGGAAGCTGACCCAAGCCTCGACATAGACGGTTGGGACAGTGCACACAAAATAGCCATACTTTCCTTTATAGCCTTTGGTGGCTTTTTCCCCTTTTCCCATGTATACGTGGAGGGCATAAGGCATATTGACCTTCTTGACGTGGAACTGGGAAAAGAGTTAGGATACACCCTCAAGCTTCTTGCAATAGCAAAAAGAAGGGATGAAAGCCTTGAAGTGAGGGTGCATCCCACCTTTTTACCGGAGGATGACCCCCTTGCTAAGGTTTCCGATGTGTTTAACGCCATAATGGTGGAGGGAGACTTTGTGGGTAAGACCATGTTCTACGGAAGGGGTGCAGGCTCTCATCCTACCGCTTCTGCGGTTGTCTCTGATATTGTTGATGTGGCAAGGAGAGTCTTATGCGGTCAGAGGGTGGACTGGGAAGAGAGGACCTACAGTCTTAGCAATAACTTTTACAGCAGGTACTATTTGAGGTTTGACGTGCCAGACAAACCAGGGGTTCTCGCAAGCATTGCTCGCGTGCTTGCAGACCAACAGATAAGCATAGCCAGCGTCTTACAAAAGGAAAAGGTTTGCAAACTTGCCGGTAGGGAAGGCAAACACATAGTGCCCTTGGTCATACTTACGCACAAAGCCTACGAAGGAAGCATGAGAAAGGCTCTTGAGGAAGTGAAAAACCTGCCTGTGGTGGTAGGCAAGCCCGTAGTTATAAGGGTAGAAGAGGAGGCGGAATGAAACTATTGGCACCCTCTATTCTGTCTGCGGACTTTTGGAGACTTGGAGAGCAGATAATGGCCTGCGTAGAGGGTGGTGCGGACATAATACATTTTGATGTCATGGATGGACATTTCGTGCCCAACATCACCTTTGGTCCCGTGCTATTAGAAAGTATAAAAAAACACTGTCCCCTTCCCCTGGATGCACACCTGATGATTGAGAACCCAGAGCGATACATACCTGACTTTATAAAGGCTGGTGCGGATATGGTAAGCGTTCACATTGAAAACACACCACATGTACACAGAGTCATAGAGCTTATAAAGAAGCTTGGTGCCAAAGCTGGCATAGTTATAAACCCAGGCACATCCTTAAGCCTTTTGGAGGAGATTCTTCACTATGTGGACTTTGTCCTGCTTATGTCCGTAAACCCAGGCTTTGGTGGTCAAAGATTTATAGAAAGGTCCCTTCAAAGAATAAGAAGCCTAAGGGCTATGGTGGATAGCATAAATCCAAATATACTCATAGAGGTTGATGGAGGCATCAAGGAGGACAACATACTTAAGGTTTCAAGGGTAGGTGCAAACATATTGGTTGTAGGTTCTGGTGTGTTTTCCGCACAGGACATAGAGGCTCAAACGCGAAAACTCAAGAACATGCTCATCTCCTCAGAGGCACTGTAAACCTCTGCAGGTCAAAGACGTTAAAAGTTAAAAATACCTCCTTTATGTACTTTTGTCTTGTACCGTCGTAGATATCCCTAAGCAGAAGCCCAAAACTCCAACAAGCACCCTTGTAGTCTAAGGTGGCTTGCCTTTGTAGGTCCTTTTTTACCCTGTTATCCCTTATGAGATTAAAAGTCAGGTTTGTAGGACCATAGATAAGTCCAGCGGAAAGGCTGTATTGGTCGTTCGTTCTGCTTCCATCGTATTTCTTCTCCAAGGTTCTACCAAGGGTTAAGCTTTTCCCTTCACTACTTAGAGTAAGAGAACTCACAGTTTTGAGCAGACGATTGTTAACAGGGTCGTAAAGGCTATCAGAGGAGAGTTTTAGCCATTCTGTAGGATAAAGCCCAAGAACAGCTCTGTGGGGAGTAACCTTCTCCCTTACTTCTTGGTCCAGATATTTAAATTTTCCCAAGTAGTTGTATCCGCCTTCCATGAAAAGGCTATAGAAAAGTCTTTTATTGTAATAGCCGTAGCTCCTTAAGGTGTACATTAAGAGGTTCTCCTTGTTTATCTCATCAAAGCTGTCAAAGCGTGGGTTTTCGTAGCCTTTTGGTCTGTAGGAATAGGAAAGCTCAAAAGTATTCTTCAGTTCAAAAGCCCCTGCCTTAAAGTCAAAGAAGTAGGGTAAGCTTTCCTTGTATCTTATGGAAAAAGCGGACCTGTCTCTGATACTTGTACCCTTTGGGTCAATGTAAAGAAGA
Organism: Aquificaceae bacterium; assembly: GCA_025057455.1. GTDB lineage: Bacteria > Aquificota > Aquificia > Aquificales > Aquificaceae > Pampinifervens. Next base: position 6,511 of record JANWWY010000005.1, on the reverse strand, counting down.
TTTTCAAAGGTAAGTGTGGAGAGAAAGTTAAGACCCATTAACCTCTTGGGAAGGGAAAACTCTGGAAAGAACAGCAGTCGATGAGCTCTTAACCCTTCATCCCTGTAAAAATTGACGTAAGAAAATGTAAGGTTGAAGTAAACAGGCTCAAGGAGACTACGGTTTTTTAAGTACACACCCACCTCTGGTAGTCTTTGAAGGGTTTTTCTGTTGTTAACCGATGTAGTGTCATAAAATCTAAAAAGATTGAGGGTAAAGAGAATATCTTCCAACTCCTTCTTGTAGCTTAGGTAGGTGGTCGTATAGGGCACTGTTCTTTCCTTTGTGGTAAAGTAAGTGTCTTGCATAAAGTATGGGTCAGAAAGAAGGTCTATGCCCGCCTTGAGGTTTCCCATGTCTAAATTAGCCTTTAACCTGTATCGGTTTTCTCTAAAGGTGGCAAGGTCTCTACCCTGCCACCACTTTCCGTAGGGTATGGGTTCTTTGTAGAAGGAAAGGGTAGAAATAAAGTCTAACTCTTTTCTTATGGACTGGCGATACTCAAGGCTTATACCCTTAGCTTGCTTGTCTCTAAAGTCAAGGGTAAGTGTAACATCCTTATCCGGTGATATAACCCAGTAGATGGGTTGTTGGTATATGATATTGTTGTAAGTGTTAGAGCCTATCATGGGAGGGAGCAAACCAGACCTTCTTTCACCCACTGGAAAAAAGCTAAAGGGCAGATAGGCAATAGGCAAGTTAAATAGCCTCAAGGTATTGTTCTGGCTAAAGACGTACCTTTGAGAAATGCTCGCCCTTGAAAAGCAAAGCTTCATTTCCTTCTTTTCTGGTGGGCAAGTGGTTACACTACCACTTTCTACAAGGTAATTTTGAGCCTCCTTGTCCACTCTTTCCGCCGTAAAGTAAAACTTTTCAAAACTTCCCTCCGCATCTATGAAATAGCCTACATCTCTCTGCATGTCCAAGAAAGCTTCAGCTCCCTTTACCTCCAACCTTCCATCAGAGGACTTAACGTAGACTCTACCCCTTGCGTAGACGACCTTATTTTCTGGGTCGTAGGTCATATAGTCCGCTTTAATGTAGTAATCCCTGTAAAAGGCTTCTACCTCACCCTCCGCCCTATAGGTGCCATCCGGAAGCCTCTCAAGGCTGTCAGAGTATATCTCTACAGAAAAGGAAAAAGAGAAGGTAAAAAGAAAAAGAAGGAAAAGGAGCATAAGGATATTTTAACCTTGCTCCTTTAAAGCCTCCTCTGGGGATTTTGCCCTCTGGAGTATCTTTACTACTACCCACCTCTTGGTCTTTGAAAGGGGTCTTGATTCTCTTATGACAACCACGTCTCCCACCTTACACTCGTTATTGGGGTCGTGAGCATGATACTTTTTGCTCTTTATTATGTGCTTCTTGTAAAGAGGGTGTGCTTCCCTTCTGTCTACTTTAACTACTACTGTTTTGTCCATTTTATCGCTTACCACAACGCCCACAAGCTCCTTTCTTTTAAGATGCCAGGGTTTTTCCATCATGTCTCACCTCTTAGCTGTTTTCCCCTTATGAGGGTTAAAACTCTCGCCAAGTCTCTTTTTGTGTTCCTTATCTTCATAGGGTCTGGAAGACCTTCTATTTTCTTCTTGAACCTTAACCTAAGAAGTTCCCTTCTGAGTTCTTCTTCCTTTTTGAGAAGGTCCTGAAGGCTTAACCTTCTTAGCTCCTTTGACTTCATACCTTCATACCTCCAGCCTTCACCAGCCTTGTTTTTATGGGAAGCTTAGCATCCACCAACCTATGGGCCTCTTCTGCCACATCCTCTGGGACGCCAGAAAACTCGTAGAGGATTCTTCCTGGTCTTACCACAGCTACAAAGCCCTCTGGATCGCCCTTACCACCACCCATTCTAACTTCATTGGGCTTTTTAGTGTAGGGCTTGTCTGGGAATATTTGTATCCATACTTTGGCACCCTTTCTCAGAGCACGCACCAGAGCTATCCTTCCAGCCTCTATCTGCCTCTGGGTAAGCCAACAGGATTCAAGGGCCTGTATGCCATACTCCCCAAAGGACACCTTATTACCCCTAAAAGCCTTACCCTTTAGAGTTCCCCTCTGTGCTTTTCTAAACTTGGTCTTTTTTGGAGCAAGAAAGGACATAGCTTACGCCTCCTTTTCAGCCTTTTTGAGGTCTTCCTCTATCTTTTTGACTATTTCCTCTTTGCCACCTTTTAGGACATCGCCCTTGTATATCCACACCTTTACGCCCAGGACTCCGTATTTGGTTTGGGCTACCGCAAAACCGTAGTCAATGTCAGCCCTGAGTGTTTGAAGGGGCATCCTTCCCACAAGAAACCACTCAGCTCTCGCCAGTTCAGCACCACCTATACGCCCCTTTACCTGAACTTTGACGCCCTTTGCACCAGCTTTAAAGGCGTTGTCAATAGCCCTTTTCATGGCTCTTCTGTGTGAGACTCTTCTTTCTATCTGTAAAGCTATTTCCTCAGCCACCAGCTGTGCATCCAACTCAGGCACTCTAACCTCATCAACGGTTATGACCACATCCTTACCCCTGGTTATGTACTCTATATCCTTCTTAAGCTGTTCCACTTCCGCACCTTTTCTTCCTATGATTATACCTGGTCTAGACGCAAAGACCCTTACCTTCACCTTATCGGCCATCCTTTCCACAACAACTTTGGATATACCAGCAGCGGCGTATCTTTTCTTTATGTAATCCTTTATCCTTAGGTCTTCGTGAAGCAAAGAGGTATAGTCTCTCTTGCCTGCAAACCACTTAGAATTCCAATCCCTTATAACTCCCAATCTGAAACCTGTTGGGTGTGTTTTCTGCCCCATTATTCTTCCTCCTTCTCTTCAAGCACAAGGGTTATATGGGATGTTCTTTTTCTTAGCATGGTTGCTCTTCCGTGGGCTCTTGGCATCCACTTTTTGTACATGGGACCTTCATCCGCAACTGCTTTCTTTATTATTAGTTTATCTAAGTCCATGCCCTTCTGTTCTGCGTTAGCTAGGGCACTTCTTAGCACACCTTCCACCATACGAGCTGATTTCTTGGGTATAAACCTAAGCTGATATAGAGCTTCGCCCGCCTTCATACCCTGTATAATTCTTAGCACTTGTCTTGCCTTTGTGGGAGAAACTTTTGCATATCTAAGAATTGCCCTTGCTTCCATGAGTATCACCTCACTTTTTCTTTGTAGCCTTTGCAGACTTCTCGGGATGACCCTTGAAGGTTCTTGTGGGTGCAAACTCACCCAACTTATGACCTACCATGTCAGAGGTTATGTAGACCGGCACAAAGGTCTTACCGTTATGCACCGCAATAGTGTGACCAACAAACTCAGGTATGATGGTTGTATCCCTACTGTAGGTTTTCAACACCTTCCTATCGCCGGTCTGGTTCATTTTCTTTATGGTTGCCCAGAGCTTAGGGTCTACCCAAGCCTTTTTGTTTACTACCTTCCTGTACTCATCCCAAACTTGCTGATACTTTTCAAGAGCTTTCTGGTATAGCTCTGGGCTGTGTTGAACCGCTCGCACCTTTTTGTATATCCTCTGAGTTTTCTTGTAAAGCTTTAGAAAAGCGTCAAAGTCCTCTATAAGCTTGCTCCTTTTGTTCCATGAACCCTTAAAACCCATTACTTAGTACCTCCTTTGAGGGGCTTACCCTTGCGGGAGACCAGTATAAATTTATCAGAATACTTTCTGCCCCTTCTTGTCTTGTAACCTTTGGTTTTCCAACCCCATGGGGACTCTGGATGCTTACCCTTTGTCTTTCCTTCACCACCACCGTGGGGGTGGTCCACTGGGTTCATGGCTGTTCCTCTGACGATTGGTCTCCAGCCAAGCCACCTCTTTCTTCCTGCTTTTCCGTGTTTTACCAGTTCATGCTCCGCAAGACCAACCGCACCTATAGTGGCCATGCATCTCTGGTGCACAAGTCTTACCTCCCCAGAGGGCATCCTCAGCTGAATGTAGTCCCCTACCTTTCCCAGTATTTGAGCGGACATACCAGCTGACCTGGCTATTTGCCCACCCTTTCTCGGATGAAGCTCCACATTGTGGACTACTGTTCCAACGGGTATGTACTTAAGGGGGAGAGCATTACCCACCTTTATCTCAGGGAGCTCCTTTCCAGCCTCCGCATCCTCGTAAGATATGGACACAACTGTATCACCAACCTTAAGCCCTTCTGGCCAGAGTATGTACCTTTTCTCACCGTCCGCATAGTGTAGAAGAGCTATACGTGCGGACCTATTTGGGTCGTATTCTATAGCCACGACCTTTGCGGGCACAAGGCTTTTATCCCTTTTAAAGTCTATTAGTCTGTATCGCCTCTTGTTGCCACCACCTCTACCTCTTGAGGTAATCTTACCCTGTTGACGAGACCTTCCCTTCGCCCTGTGATGATGCACAAGTAGAGATTTTTCGGGCTCGTCTTTAGTCAGCTCAGAAAAGTCATACAAAATAGCGTGTCTTTGACCGTTGGTAGTAGGCTTTAATTTTCTTACACCCATGCTTACACTCCTGTGAGGTCTATTTCTTTATCGGGTGGTATGGTCACTATAGCTTTTTTGTAGGCTCTCGTATAGCCATACCTTCTAAACTTCCCTATAACCCTTTTTTTCCTTGGTTTTACTATCATCGTGTTGACCTTTAGCACTTTAACGCCGAAGAGTTTTTCCACTGCATGCTTTATTTCATGCTTTGTAGCATCCAAAGCCACTTCAAAGGTGTACTTTTTATGGTCCTCCATAAGTTTATTACTCTTCTCGGTTATGATAGGTCTTATGATAACTTCCTCAGGCCTTTTCATGACATTAACCTCTCGTAGACTTTATCAAGGGCTTTTCCGGTTAATACAATCTTGTCCGCCCAAAGGATATCATAAACATTAAGCCCTTCTACAGGAAGGACTCTAACACCTTGGAGGTTCCTAAAGGATTTGTATATTATATCATCCTTTTGAGGTAGTACAAGAAGGACTTTATTCTTTTCCAAACCCAAACCCTTAAGAAAATCTATAGCTTTTTTGGTTTTTGGCACACCACCAATTTCCACCTCGTCCACCACAACAAGGTTGTTCTCCTTCGCTCTTAGACTAAGAGCCATCTTAAGACCGAGCTTCTTTACCTTTTTGGGAAGGTTGTAGTAATAATCCCTAGGCTTTGGTCCGTGGGCTACGCCACCACCCACAAAGATGTTTGCACCCCTGTCGCCGTGTCTGGCATTGCCCGTTCCCTTCTGAGGCAGTAGCTTCCTACCACTGTAGGAGACTTCTCCCCTCGTTTTTGTGCTGTGGGTTCCTTGCCTTCTACTGGCAAGTTGCCACTTTACTACTTCCCAGAGCACATGCTTTTTCACCTCTAATCCAAAGACCTCAGGCTTTAGCTCTACATCAAGCACCTTCATCTTGCTTCACCTCTTTCAGGAGGTTCTCAAAAACTGGCTTCATTCTGTTTAGCTTAAGTCTTTGAGACCTTCTACTGCTTATCCTACTCTTTTCCACATAAACCAGTCCACCGTTGGGACCTGGCACAGAACCCTTTACTAAAAGGGCATTATGCTGGGGTAGGACATCCAAAACCAAAAGGGATTGAACCCTTATGGGCTCATTGCCCCAACGACCAGCCATCCTTTTGTTTTTCCAAACTCTACCTGGGTCTGACCTGTTTCCTATAGAACCAACAGCTCTATGATACCTATGACCGTGAGACCTGGGAAAACCACCAAAATCCCACCTCTTCATTGTACCAGAGAAACCCCTTCCTTTGCTTTTGCCAACCACATCCACCAACTCACCTGGCTGGAACACGGTTTCTACTCTCAGTTCCTGACCCACATGAAAACCTTCCAGGGAATCTACCTTGAATTCCTTTAATTTTCTAAGAATCTTTCCTGCCTTTTTGAGATGTCCAATTTCAGCCTTTGTCAGATGCTTTTCCTTGTCCTCAAAAGCACCCACCTGCAGGGCGGTGTAGCCATCCTTTTCCTCTGTCTTTAAAGCGGTCACATAGTTGGGTTTTATCTCTATTACTGTGGCTGGCACAACCGTGCCGTCTTTGAGAAAAACCCTGGTCATTCCAATCTTTTTACCTATAAGACCTATCGCCATGACTATCTCCCTATAATAAGTTCCACATCTACACCCGCAGGGAGTGTCAAATCCCTGAGGGATTCTATGGTTTGAGAGGTCGCTCTGGTTATATCTAAGATTCTTCTGTGCTCCCTTATCTCAAAGTGCTCCCTTGACTGTTCAAACTTGTGAGGAGACCTTAGCACTATCCATCTTTTTTTACGAACGGGAAGAGGGATAGGACCCTTTACAACGCCCCCAGTTCTCTTTACAGTATCTATTATCTGCTTCACATATTGGTCCAAAAGCCTGTGGTCGTAAGACCTTAGCTTTATCCTTATGAGTTCCTGGTCCATCCCTTACACCTCACTCTATGATTTTGGTAACCACACCAGCACCAACAGTCCTGCCACCCTCACGAATGGCAAA
>JANWWY010000059.1 GCA_025057455.1 Aquificaceae bacterium | reverse complement strand
GATGAAGTTAAGGAGCTTATTAAGATGGGCTTTGAAAACTTCCTGACATCTTCTCAGGCCATAGGCTACAAGGAAATGCTCCCATGCGTAAAAGGTGAAAGGCATACACAGGAATGTTTAACAGAAATGGTCAGAAAAACAAAAGAATACGCCAAGAGACAGATACGATGGTTCAAAAAACAAGGTTGGGTTCAGATAAACGTGGAAAGCCTCGGAATAGAGGGTGCTGTCAATTTGATAATATCTAAACTCCACACGGTAGATTAGCAACACAGTGAAAGCTTAATATTCTGGAGAACTTTTGGTTCCTTTCAACTCCACACGGTAGATTAGCAACCTTGAAAAGGCGTGGAACAACTTGTGGCTTTGGAACATCTTTCAACTCCACACGGTAGATTAGCAACTTTTTTCTGACCAATTTAAAGAGACAATTATTATTTACCTTTCAACTCCACACGGTAGATTAGCAACAGTTAGTAAACTTCTTTACTAACTTAGATACTCAATAGGTTTCAACTCCACACGGTAGATTAGCAACCGCCATAGCAAAAGAGCCCTTGACGGGAAACGTAAAAGAGTTTCAACTCCACACGGTAGATTAGCAACTCCAGAAAGAAGCGCTGAAATGAGCTTTTTTGCGTCTGTTTCAACTCCACACGGTAGATTAGCAACCTGTGAATTCTTATGACTTGCGCTGTAAAGCGTTGCAGTTTCAACTCCACACGGTAGATTAGCAACTGGGCGGAGCTGGTTAGAGTGCGAGCTAATTATTAATGTTTCAACTCCACACGGTAGATTAGCAACCTTACCTTAGCACATAAAGAATAATAAGAAATAACAACACTTTTGTCAAGGGGGTACCCCTCTCAAATGAAGGTTATTTTCCCGAAACCACCGGTGATG
>JANWWY010000058.1 GCA_025057455.1 Aquificaceae bacterium | reverse complement strand
CCATCCCTTACACCTCACTCTATGATTTTGGTAACCACACCAGCACCAACAGTCCTGCCACCCTCACGAATGGCAAACCTTAATCCCTCTTCCATAGCAACTGGCTTGACCATCTCCACCTCAAGCTCCACGTTGTCCCCTGGCATCACCATCTCTTGTCCCTCTGGAAGCTTTACCACAGTACCCGTCACGTCCGCCGTCCTAAAGTAAAACTGCGGTCTGTAGTTGACAAAAAAGGGTGTGTGCCTTCCGCCTTCCTCCTTGCTAAGCACGTAAACTTGTGCCCTGAACTTCCTGTGAGGCTTTACAGTCCCAGGTTTCGCCAATACTTGACCACGTTCCACATCGTCCTTGCCTACACCCCTAAGTAGTACGCCTACGTTGTCACCAGGTAATGCCTCATCAAGTATCTTCCTAAACATCTCTATGGATGTAGCCACAGTCTTGAGTGGCTCCTCCCTCAAACCTACTATCTCCACTTCCTCTCCTGGCTTGAGTATTCCCCTCTCTACTCTACCAGTTACCACTGTTCCACGTCCAGATATAGTAAATACGTCCTCTATAGGCATCAAAAATGGTTTGTCCACGTCTCTCTGTGGTGTGGGTATGTAATCATCCAGTGCCTGAAGAAGTTCCGCTATGGCACTGCACCACCTGTCAGGCTTACCACTGTCCAACTCCTGAAGTGCCCCAAGAGCTGAACCCCTTATGACAGGCACCTCATCCCCAGGAAACTCATACTTGGAAAGTAGTTCCCTTACTTCCAGTTCCACAAGGTCTAAAAGCTCTGGGTCATCTACCATGTCACACTTGTTCATGAAAACCACTATGTATGGCACATTTACCTGTCTTGCTAAAAGCACGTGTTCCCTTGTCTGGGGCATTGGACCATCAGCAGCTGATACCACCAGTATGGCACCGTCCATTTGGGCTGCACCCGTTATCATGTTCTTTATGTAGTCCGCATGTCCTGGGCAGTCTACGTGTGCGTAGTGTCTTTTTGGCGTTTCGTACTCTACGTGAGTTATGTTTATGGTAATACCCCTTTCTTTTTCTTCTGGAGCCTTGTCAATCTCTTCGTATCTCATGCACTTTGATTTGCCACCTGGGACAACGCCGGCGGCTAACACACATGTTATGGCGGATGTAAGCGTGGACTTTCCGTGGTCCACGTGTCCTATGGTTCCCACGTTCACGTGCTCCTTTTCCCTTACAAACTTCTCCTTTGCCATCGCTTTACCTCCTTATT
>JANWWY010000057.1 GCA_025057455.1 Aquificaceae bacterium | reverse complement strand
GAGAAAAAGAGATTTTTACAATAAGCTGTTAGAGGAGTCTGAAAAAACCAATTTGAGGTGCTTTACTATGGCTATGGTTAAATCTCCTCTCAGATATCTTGGTGGAAAATCAAAGGCTTTAAGATTTCTTGAGAATTTTATTCCTGATTTTAAGGAATTCAGAGAGCTCATGTGTGGCGGTGCAAGTATGACACTGTATTTTGCCCCAAAAAGGCCTTCCGCAAGGTTTATTATGAGTGATATCAACTACGACCTTTTCTGCTTTTGGAGAGAGCTAAAGGAAAGGCCAGATAAACTCATAAGGGAGATAAAACTCATAAAAAAGAACTTTAAGGAAGGCAGAAAACTCTTTGAGGAGCTTTTAGTAAGAAGAGCCTTAAACTTAGACTGCTTCCAAAGAGCTGTAGATTTTTTCGTGCTTAACAGGATTACTTTTTCTGGGACTGTGGACTGCGTAGGCTATTCGGAGGAAGCTTTTAAGAAAAGGTTTACGGAAAGCTCTATAGAAAGGTTGTGGGCTGTAAGCAACGTGCTTCAAAGAATTGAGCTATACTACGGAGACTACGAGCATCTTCTTAACTTGCCGGGCAACGAGGTTTTCATATTCCTTGACCCACCCTACTACTCAGCGACAGCTTCTAAACTATACGGTAGAAAGGGTAGCCTGCATACGGGCTTTGACCACGAGCGGCTTGCCAGTTTAGTAAAGGAGTGTCCCCATAAGCTTATGGTAACCTATGATAACAGCCAATACATAAGAAATCTTTACAGAGGCTTCTATATGGTGGAATGGAGGCTAAAGTACGGAATGACAAACTACGGAAGAGACTACCTAAGAGAAGGGGACGAACTACTCATAGCCAACTATCCAATTAAAGGAAGCTTCAAAGCTCCGCAAAAACACGCTGTGTCCAAAATACTCTATGATGCTTGATATTCAAACTCTTCAAAATTTGAGTCTGACTTTATAGGAGGTTATAAAAACTCTTATGAGTCAAAAACGAAAACTTATTAGGTGGTTAGATATTAAACACAGCAATTGGTTTATACTATATTTACAAGCCCCGCAACGGGACAGGGTTGAACCCCGCCAGGCCCGAAAGGGAGCAACGGTAGACCTGCCGTCTCGGGTGCGGGGTGTAAGTTTCAGGGGTAAGTATTAATCTTTGGAAAGGACAGTAGCCAAAAGTTCCTTCTTTCCTCTGCTCTCCTTTGAAGAAGTGAGAAGAACCTGGGTTAGATGAAACTCTCTAAGTTTTTTCAGTGCCTCTGCTATTTCCTTTTGGGTTGCTCTGTCACACTTGGTGAGTAGGACCCTACTGGGTAATTTCAGGGCTTCGAACCACTTCAAAGCTTGAAGGTCAAGCTCCGTAGGTCCAACA
>JANWWY010000056.1 GCA_025057455.1 Aquificaceae bacterium | reverse complement strand
TCCTTAGGTCTTTTTTTTGACCCACTGTCTTCTGTTACCGCTTCTGTAGTCACCTTCGTTGCCACTCTTATTTTCATTTACTCCCTTGGCTACATGCACAACCTCTTTGGTCAGTGGACCTTTAAGTTCTACGCATACTTGTCCCTTTTCCTCTTTGCCATGCTACTTATAGTCCTGTCTGACAACCTACTTGGTATCTTCTTCGGTTGGGAAGGTGTTGGCTTAGCGTCGTACCTGCTCATTGGCTACTTCCACACTCAGAAAAAGGCTTCCAACGCCTCCTTTGAGGCTTTTACTCTCAATAGAATCGGTGACTGGTTTTTCCTCTTTGGCATCATTGCAACCTTTTACCTTTTTGGCTCTCTTTCTCTGAACGACATCTTTGGTAAGGTCTCTGAGGTGGATAAGGCTCTTCTTGGTCTTGCTTGTCTTTTGCTTTTTGGTGGTGCGGTAGGAAAGTCTGGACAGCTCCCTCTTCACACGTGGCTACCTAATGCCATGGCTGGTCCTACGCCCGTATCAGCCCTTTTGCACGCAGCTACCATGGTTGCTGCTGGTGTTTACATGGTGGCAAGGCTCTATCCCATGTTTGAAAACGCACCACAAAGCCTGAAGGTGGTGGCACTCGTGGGTGGACTTACCGCTTTATTTTCTGCCCTTGCGGCGACATCACATACGGACATAAAGAAGATAATAGCCTTTTCCACCATGAGCCAGCTGGGGCTAATGTTTTTGGCTTTGGGCTTAGGGGACAGGATGGGAGCCATGTTTCACCTTACGACGCATGCCTTTTTCAAGGCACTGTTGTTTTTATCCGCTGGTAGCGTAATACACGCCTTTCATCACCATGTGCACGATATATACGAGACTGGAGGGCTGAAAAAGTACATGCCAATAACGTATGGGAGCTTTCTAATTGGAGCATTGGCGTTGGCTGGAGTATTTCCCCTTTCAGGATTTTGGAGCAAGGACCTGATAATAGCCACCGCATATGAGACAAGCTTTTTGTGGGGAGTGCTAACGTCAGTGGTAAGCTTTTTGACCGCCTACTACATATTCAGGGAAGGGTTTGTAATGTTTCATGGTAAGGAACACTTTCACGAAGAAAAACCGCATGAAAGTCCTGGTGTGATGGTAGTACCCATGGTGATGTTGGGAATTATGGCTGTAGTAGCTGGTTTTTTTGAGGGGTGGTATGGTAGTGTGATGGGAGTTCACAAGGAACTACACCTTAACATAGCCCTGATATCCACTTTGGTAGCGTTGGTTGGTATAGGTGTAGCGTATGTTGTCTACATAAAGGGTGTGATAGACCCACAGAGAGCTTACGAGAGCCTAAAGCCTCTGCATACCACCTTCAAAGAACAGTTCTTCACTGAAAAGTTGTACCATAG
>JANWWY010000055.1 GCA_025057455.1 Aquificaceae bacterium | reverse complement strand
ATCTTCCGCAAGCCTTGCTATAAAAGGTGCCCAGGCTAAGTTTTTTGTGGAAGGGAAGGGTGTGGCGTTTTCAAAAAGCTCCTCCGCAAACCTCTTCGTAAGACAGACTCCGCAGAGCTTCTCCTTCTCAGACAGAAGTCTCCTTTTGCTCTTTGGAAAGCTTTTGCGAAACCCTTGCCAGTCTACAGCCAGGGCAGGATACTCTCCGCACTGGGTGCAACCGTCAGGATACTTGCCCTCAAGGGTCTCTTCGTCCACAAGACCTCTGTAGGGTCTAAAGCTCTTTTTTGCCCCTATATATCTTTCCAAAAGGTCATAAGTGTATCCGTAGTCGTCCGCCTCACCGCAAGCCTCTTCTAGAGCCATCTTTTGCATCCACTCCTGTTTGTTTACAAGGTCTATGCAATGGCAGAAGGCTTTAAAGTAGCTGTCCGCATGCTTTTCAAACTGAAGACCCGCCCTGCCTCCAAGACCTAAGACGCCTTTAACCTTCATGTATAAGTCGCTCCACCTTTCCTCAAAAACTTTTGAGAGCTCTTCGCAGATGTCCTCTTCTGTCTTTACCACAAGCCTGTTGGGATAGCCCGCAAGATTTTTTTCCTTGAGCTTTGGTTCATAGACTGGGTATATGACTTCCCCGAGCTTGTTATCTATTACGTGTTTTATCAAACTCTCTGTGAGATAGGAAAGTGTGTAGCTTGCGTTGAAAAGGTCCAAGAGCTTTCTTGAGCTGGCTATAAAACTTTGGACTGGTGAGAAGGTGAAGATGAGGAGCTTCATGGCAAAACCTCTCTAAAGCCCTTTCTTTTTAGCTCCTCTATGATTTGTTGGAACATAGCTTCATACATGCGGTTCCACACGTCCCAGGAGATGTAAAAGTCCTTAGGTTTGCCGGAAGGATTTCTGTCCCAATACTTACCCTTTGCTTGAAGCCTTAGGCTTGCACCCTCTGGGAGAAAAGCACACCTAAAGGCTAAGGCATAAAAGCCGTCCCTTTTTATGTTGAACATTATCGAAGATGCGCGCCTTCTGTCCTGCTCCTTGTCTTCTCTGTCTTTCTTCCATGTGAGCTGCGCCTGAGCTTTTATTTCCCTTCTCCTGTTTCCTACTGTCTCCACTCTATGCAGGCTTCTACTCTGATACATTATAGGAAGCCCCAAAGGAAGGCTTCTCAGCCTCACGTTCTGAGGGTTTATTCTGTCACCCCTCAAAAAGTTGCTTATGAAACTCTTATACTCATAGGTTCTATCGCCGTCGAGCCTAATATCTCTGTAGACTCTTCCAAGATTCTGTAGAGCGTCTTCCCAGCTTTTAGGGTCAACCTTGTAATCGTACTTCAGAATAGTGAGACTTTTTAAGTTAGGCAGTAATTTATTTGTCTTTTCCTCTGTTATTCCCAAGCTCTTTATCTTTTCTCTCCAGTATTCAACCTTCAGAAGGTTAAGGTTTACGCCGTCTTTACCTACTACCTGCATGCTTCCAAACCCTTTTCTGCTTCTGTATCCTATTCCACCAAAGGTCACCGCCAGTTCCGTAAGCGAGGACAAAAGGTCTTCGTATTCTTTTGGACAAAGAATGTACAAAGTAAATCTCGTGCCGGGTTTTATGTATTCTCTCCCCCTTCCTCCTTGACCTATCATATAGACCATGCTTTCAAGCCGTTCTGTTTGAATGTTTGCATTGGAGGCTCTTACTCTTAACCACGCACTGCCTGCCTTTGATTGCGAGCCAAAGAGTAGGCTTTCGTATTGGTACATCTTCTCCCTTTCTGAAACAAATGTAGCCAAAATTACCCTCCACCACCACCTTAAAAGCCCCACAAAGCTGGCAGGTCTTAGCTCCGCACTACCCGGCTCCGCACCACCTAAAAAGGCTGGCGTTATAAACTCCAGCTCAAAGGTTAACTTTCTCATTGCACCCCATCTTCGTACATGAACTTATCAATAATGTCGTATAAATCTTCTCTATACTTAAAGACTAACTTTCCATCGTTGTCTCTTCTGACATGGACCAAGTTGTTTTCCATCCCTGAGTGAGCAAAAAAGTTTCTCCTTGCGTT
>JANWWY010000054.1 GCA_025057455.1 Aquificaceae bacterium | reverse complement strand
CTGTCAAGCTCTTTAACGTCTTCAGGAAGTTCCTCGTAAGGCACGAGGTTAGGGTGCGTCTTTTTCTCGTTGTCCCTAACAGGTCCGTAAGTCCAGCCCTGAGAGAGCTTCTCTTCCATCCAAAGGTTGTGTAGCTCCTCCGCCATGGCTTCTATTAGCTTTGGGTCTTCCCAGAAGTTTTTCATAGCATACCTCCTGCGTAATTCCTTAAGATTGTAGGCAAGTCTTCTCTGATGGGTTTTACGTTATAGCTTTCTTTCTCTTCTTCTGGTAAAGCCTCGTAGGTAAACTTATAATTATCCCAGTAATCTTTTAGCTTCTTGTAGTCCCTGAGCAACGCCCTTTCTCTTAGGTATCTTTTAAATTCAAGCTCCGCCAACATTTCTACCAGTTTCCTGTCTTTGAGAGCTCTTTCTATATTCTCTATGTCTTCGGGTTTTAGCTCCTTGCCTTCTGATAGAGAGCTGTCAATTACTCTGAGCTTTTCCCAGATGTGGTCTGCATAGTTCCTGTTGGAATTTCTGTATACTTCTTTCAAGTTCTCCCAAAGGTTTACCGCTTCTTTCTTTTTAGCCTTCTCCTGAAGTTTTTGAGCGTATTTACTCTTTAGCTCTCTTTCAAAGTGATATAGGTCTTTGGCTTCTACTTCAGGAAAGTGGCTTCTGAGGTAGTTAAGATGCACCAGCTTTGCCATTTTGTCAAGAGTTTCCCTCTGCAAAAGAGACTCGGTAGCAAGGTCGTAGAGATTAAAGGATAGCCCTTCTCCTTCTTTTGCGTAAAGCATAGAATAGAGGCTTATTACCTTAGTTCCGAGTTTTTCCAGCTCACCGCTTATCCTTTTGGTATGCATGTCCCTTTGAGTGCATACTATGACCGCCTGAGGCTTTTCCTCGCCTATGCACAGGTCTTCCGCAGAGTTTATACACTCGTATTCTTTACGTATGAACTCAAAGTCCACGCCAAGTGCTTCAAAAAGTTTTATACCATCCATTACAAAGCGTGAATTTATTATACCTTTCACCTCCTCAGCCTTGGGTCCCACCAAGGTCAGCCTGAGCCTTTTGTCCCCCGGATAGACTTTACTCTTTAGCGTTTGCAACAGCACTGCCAAACCAGCCTCGTCAGTGCCAACAATCACAATCCACGGCTTTTCCACCTTATGCACTCCCTCATCCAAAGGCACCTTTAGAAAGAGCCTTCTTGCCATATCTTCGTAAAAGTTCACATAGACCACCTCCACACCTGATGGCTGGATTGCCACATTGTCGTAGTAATGTTTTAGCCAAAAGTCCTTTATGTGAGCGTATATCCTAAAGCCCTGACCTTTTAGCTTTGATAGCTTGTTCGCCATGAGTACGTTTTTAAGGTCTTCATCAAAGGTAAGGAAGACTCCACTGGCTCTATCTATGCCCAGCCTAAGATAAGAGCTCTCTAAAGAGCCTTCGGATATGAGAGCAGGAATGCCCTTTGTTTTGCAGTATAACAGAAAAGGATTAGACTCGTTCTCTTCAAGCACTGCAACTTTACTCTTTTTTTCAAGTTTTTCTATAAGGCTAATGGTAGCCTCTGAAAGACCGCACAAAAGCCAGTGATTTCTGTAGAAGTGATGTGCGTAGAATAGTCTAATTTTGTCCTTGAAAAAACTAATCAGAGCTCCTGCGGACAGGCTTATAAAAAGCATAGGCGCCAGAGCTCTTGAAATTCTTATGTATGCGTTCTCCGCACCCTCTGGCAAGCTCTCAAGAGTGAATACATATAAGGTGTAGTAAATAAGGTCAAGCAAAAGAAACACTGGATTGTCTATACCTTTTGTGTCTTTTATCCAAATCAGGATGCCGTAGAGATTAATGAGTAGAGTGAGAATAAAAGAGGCAATCCAAAGAACTGCCCAATGGTGTTTGAGGTATGAGTATAGCTTAAGGTGAAACACCTGGTCCTTCTGATAGGATTTCTTCTATATCTGACAGAATATCCTTCCACTTTGGAATTTTTTGGTGAAGTTTGTGTTTTTCTATAAGAGAGACTAAAAATGAAAGAATGTTTTTTGCTTCTTCGTGGTTACCTTGCTTTTTGTGCATATTAGCGAGATTCCATAAGACTAGTCCATAATCTCTCACCCATCTTTCTGGATTTTGTCTGTAAAGACTTTCTCTTATACTAAGCGCTTTTTCGTAAAGCTCCAAGGCTTTATCGTATTGACTTAGGTCGCTGTATGTAAGTGCAAGGTCATTGAGAGTAGTTGCATAATCTCCCGCCCATCTTTCTGGATTCTCTTGATATAGCTCAGAAAGCTCTTCTCTTAAATTTTCATATATCCTAACCGCATCCTTAGTAAAGTTTGTGATTTGTAGGAAAAATCCAAGCCTAAACTTAAATTCCAAATCCTGCTCCAAAGCCCACTCTGTTAGCTTCTCTAATAGACCTCTATCTCTCAGGTAGGCTAAATATCTGCTAATTTCTGGATTGTCCTTTACTTTCAACAAGCTTTCCATTAGCTCCTTATCACACA
>JANWWY010000053.1 GCA_025057455.1 Aquificaceae bacterium | reverse complement strand
AATCCTGTCATAAGAGACGAGCACGAGTATATTTTGGTCTTTTCAAAAGGCTCGTACGAAAGGAAAAAGCCAGAGGACAAAGAGGACACTATAAGCAGAGACGAGTTTTTGGAGTTTACCAGAAGTGTGTGGTATATAAGACCTGAGTCCGCAAAGAAAGTAGGACACCCTGCGCCTTTTCCGGTAGAATTGCCTTACAGACTAATTCAGCTATACACATTCAAAGGTGATATAGTCCTTGACCCTTTTATGGGCAGTGGTCAAACCGCCATAGCCAGCTTAATGGCAGGTAGGCATTATGTAGGCCACGAAGTAAAGCCAGAGTATGTTAACCTTGCAAACTTGAGGATACGGGAGTATTTAAAAGGTCATGCGTGTGCTCGTTAGAGAACATTTAACTGAATACGTTAGTTTTAGAGACCTTTATGTCTATCCTTCTACTAATTATGGTCTTTTCGGTCTTTACAGATACCCTGCTAAGTTTATTCCTCAGGTAGTTCTATACGCTATCAGAGAATACGCGCAGTCTGGAGATGTGGTTTTTGACCCTTTTGCGGGAAACGGAACGGTGGGAATTGCTTGTAGGCTTTTGGGACATGACTATGAGCTCTGGGATATAAACCCTATGCTTTCTTTCCTGCATAACTTCTGCCATATAAATTCCGCTGTGCCTACAAAGGAGGTAATAAAAAGCCTTGAAGAAGTTCAAAAATCAAGAGGAGTATACATACCCCACTGGGACAACATAACCTATTGGTATCCAGAGAGTTTCCTTGAGGAGCTTGGAAGGTTAAGGTATGCCATAGAGAAGTTAGAAAATTATCAGGTCAAACTCATTCTTTTACTTGCCTTTCTTAAAACTGCCAAATACTTTTCCTATGCGGACGAGAAAGTCCATAAGCTATACAGGTCAAAAAAGGCTAAGGAAAAGGTAGAAAAACTTTTGAAAGATAACTGGAGAAGTTTTATGAGGGAAAACCTGCGGTCTAACGTGGTTTATATTTTAGAGAAACTTCAAGAATACCTCTCGGAAAAACCAAAGGAAGTTCAAGGCGTTGTGATGGCAGGGGTGGATACTTTAAGACAGGAACTCCACAAGGATGTGGACATTCTGTTAACTTCACCACCTTATCTTCAGGCTCAGGAGTACATAAGGTCAACAAAATTGGAGCTTTTCTGGTTGGGACATACGCAGGAACAGGTGAGCCAGCTTTCTAAAAGGGAAATTCCTTACAGGAAAGATGTTCTTGAAGTTTCTATAGAATCAGAAACTTACCATGTGTTATACGAAGCTATACGAGAAGAAAAGCTAAGGGAAGTTTACAAAAAATATTTTATGTCTGTTGTAGGCTCACTTCAAAGACTTTCGGAGAAAGTCAGAAAAAGGATGCTTATATTTGTAGGTCCTGTATATTCAGGAGATGTAAAAGTTCCTATAGACAACATACTCTTGGAACATTTTACATATCTTGGCTGGAAGCACGTAAGGACATACGTAGATAAAGTTAAGAGTAGAGTAATGTTTAACACCAAAGACTTTTTAAATCCTGCGTCAAAGAGAGAAAATAAGAGAATGGAGACAGAACATTTATTGGTTATTGAACGATGATGAGAGTTATGACAAAAATTGACAAAGAAAGACTGATTGACATAGCGAGAGATTTAAGCCAGAAATACCGTTTATACAATGTGGAGGAAACAACAGAGTTACTCAAATCTGCAATTAGGCTCAACATAGGTGTATCGTATAAAAAATCAGGGCGCAGAAAGGTTATTGAACTTATGGAAGAAGAACTCATGGAGTTTTTCGAAGCTCAGGTCTTACCTAATACAATCCTTCTTGATTTTAACGACAAGGATGTAGTTGAGCTTATGCTTTTTTCTATAGAGTTTGCTTTTAGTATGTTTGAAGGGAAAACGAGAGCTACGAAATCTCAAAAGGGTTTTAGAGAAAGGACGAGAGATATGGAAACCATCGTGGTAAATTCCTTCGTAGGTTCTATTGGTGAGGTTGCTGTAAAAAAATTTCTTAAGGAAAGGTTTAATAAAGAAATTGAGCTTGATAGAAGTATTAGTAGAGATATAAACAGGTATAGGTCGGATATACTTAATTCAAAAGAGCCTGTAAGTATAAAAACAAGCCCTAACCTATCCGCTATATACTCTGAGTGTCCTTTGGGTTATAGTGTTGGAGTGTTTGTTAAAGTAAGTGTGCAGAGGGCGGTGCTTATGAGCTTGTTTGCTCACGTATGTGGCTTTAGAAACTTGCTTAACTTCTCGAGGGAAATCTTGGGGAGCTCTACGTTGGTAGACAGGTTAAGTGAGAGGATTTACGCTAAAGAGTGTGGCAGCATGAATTCTACGATAAAATGTTACATTTGCGGTTATATGGAAACGGAGAGATTAAAGCATGTGGAAAAGGGTGAGAGACTACCATACTTTGGTGAAGTAAGGGAACCCAGATACATACTGCCACTAAGGGAGCTAAAAAGCTCAACTGAAGATTGGAAGCTATTTTGTAATAAATACTTATAAGGAGGTAAGGCATGCATGCGGTAGAGGTTATGGAGGAAATTCATGCACAGCTTAAGGAGCTGGAGAAATCCGGCTTCAAGAAAAAGATTTTAATCACAGACCTGACGCCAAGGGATGGTCAGCAGTGCAAGCTGGCAACGAGGGTCAGAACTGATGACCTTTTGCCC